>CAZUFQ010000200.1:0-9575 GCA_964618735.1 uncultured Enterobacteriaceae bacterium | reverse complement strand
CGATGACTGGCAATGGTTTTGTATATTCAGCCATGATGTTATCTCCGCAAAATCAGCGCCCCAGCAGGCTCGCGCAGGCCGCCAGTGTAGGTGCACATGAGCAGTTCAGCATCTTTAATTTGGCGTGGGCCGCATTCGCCGCGTAGTTGCCGCACGGCGTCACAGGTGTTTTGCCAGCCGACCATGTAGGTTTCTGATAACTGCCCACCGTTGACGTTGATAGGCAATTCACCGCCGAGAGCAATCCTTCCACCCTGAATCCAGCGCCCGCCTTCGCCTTTAGGGCAGAAGCCATAGTTTTCTAGCGCCGCAAGAATAGCCGGGCTGTATGCATCTTGGACGTATAAGGCTTGTATATCTTTGGGTCCGACCTCCGCCATCTCGAAGACCATTTTCGCAACTCGTTCTTGTTGGAAGCTCTGCATGACTAAGTCTGGCGTTTCATACGCACGAAACGCTTCTTGACGCCCCATGCCGCGGATATACACGGGCTGCTTGTGCAGCGATTGGGCGCGGTCTGCAGTGGTGAGCACAAAGGCGTGGCCGCCATCAGTGACGTAGCAATAGTCAAACATGCGCAACGGCTCGACGATATAACGAGCGCTCATGTAGTCATCCAGCGTGATCGGGGTCTTTTGCACCGCTTTGGGGTTAAGAATCGCGTTCTGCCGTTGGTTGATAGCAATGGTGGCAAGCTGTTCCTCTGTTGTGCCGTATAAATGCATGTGGCGACGGAAGGCAAAAGCGAACGGCAGTGAAGGGTTGAACCCCCCATACGGGGCGTGCTCCTCTAACAGTGCGCCGCCGAAACGATTGCGATTGGTTTTTTGGTTGGTCCCGTACACCAGCAAGATGTAATTGGCCATCCCAGCGTGCAACAACAGCGCGGCGTGTTGGATCATGTAACAGCCTGTGGCGCCGGAGGCCTCGACGGCGCCGCCCACTCGCGGGTTCATACCCAGCATCAAGCCCAGTTTAAGATAATCGCCTTGACGACCATAACTAGGCTGGACGAAGAGTCCATCGATATCATCTTTCTTGAGGCCGCAGTCTTGGAGCGCGGCCCGTGCGGCGTCGATCGCGAGTTCATCTCCCGTTTTGTTGGGTACTGCCCCTTGTGGCGTATCGCCGACGCCGACGATACAGATTTCATCTCGAAGGTTGTTGAGACTCATGCGCGCCTCCTTTCCCGACCGAGCTATACAGAACCTTGGCGCGGGATGCAATTGGTGATTTTCATCTTTTTCGTTCCCAAATGAATCCGAGAATATATCCTATGGCCATGTAGATGAGAGTTCCACGCGCTACAATGTGGATATTGGCTTCATCACCACCCCAAGCATATCCACGCAGGTCAGCTCCAATCAGGATGGTTGGGTTATAGAACCCAAGTGTTCTGGGCAGCTCGAAGAACCAGTGGATGGGAAAGTCTAGATCGACGTGTTTCATGAACTTTAAATACGGTCGGCCCTCGTGAAAGAGCACGGAAATTCCTTCGGTCAAGAAATAAAACGCGCCAAACACTAGGGCCAAAATCGCGGCGCTCTGACGTCGTTGGTGCATTGAGCGTCCTTTTCAGCGTCACGGTTTTTCTTGGAAAAAAGTGATAATCCGTTCGTATGCCTTGGGATCTTGGACGAAAAACAAATGGCCGCCTTCAAAGAGGGCGAGCTTGGCGTTGGGGATCTGTTTCAACATTGCCTCCTGATTATCTACCGCCGCGATACCGTCGTAGCGACCACCACAGATGAGAACCGGCATCTGCAATGTTGGCAGGCGGCTATAGGTGTCGTGATCTTTACGGGCTTCCAGTTGACGGCGCGCGCCCATTGCGCGGCCAGGTTCGTCCGCGCCGATCTTTAAGCCGTTTAATGTGTCTTTGAGAAGAGTTTGGAACTCTTGTTGATGGGCTGCTTGCCAGGCTGCGTCTCGCCGATTGTCAGCGAGCGTGATAACCAGTCGAGCGTACTCTTCCAGAGAAAGTCCCCTGACTTCGTGCAACGGATACGAGGCCCCGCCTGCGCCGCCGCTGCTGGTGCAACCCAGGATGAGCTTTTCGACGCGATGTTGATAACGAATCGCAAATTCCTGAGCGACCATACCGCCGAAGGACACGCCAATGACCAGGCAACAGTCCCAGCCAACTGTTTGCAATAATGCATCGGCGTCGGCGGCATAGTCCGCCATCGTGTACGGAATATCGGGCCGATCTTTTTGGCCGAGGCCCCGCTGATCGTAAGCGAGGACCTCAAAATGTTTGATCAATGGCCAGTCAAATGCATTGGGCGAGCGGCGCAGATCGCCGCCGGTGCCGCTAATAAATAAGACTCGGGGGCCACTGCCGCGGATTTCATAGTACATGCGTAAATCGCGCACGGTGGTGAATGGCATAGTAAAGCTCCTTTTTTGGTTTTCTTCCTCTCTACTCTGAGTGGGAGGCCCAAGCAAGTTCTCTTCCCTGCGCTGCCGCCTGAATCGCCTGACGTGCGGAGGCGAGCGGGGCGTCATCGTGAAAAATAATAGTGTCGCCTTGAGTTTCCACTCCGAGACGTTTCCAAAAATCCGCGAGATCAACTTCAGTCGGCGTCGCCTTCATGCGATCATACAATTCAGTCAAGATTGGCGCTCCGATAGCCTGATCCCCCATTGCGAGCGCACGAGATAACGGCCAGGCGACCGCCATTGTCCCTCCCGCTGCAACGATGGCGCGTAAGGCGTCCTGCAGGCCTCGCTGATTCGCCGTGCGTTGACGGATTTCTAGGTCGGCAAGGAAACAGAAGAGCGCGCCGCCCCAATACGTCCGCCCCCAGGTATGCGTGTGGTCGAGGCCCTGGTCCCCCGGTTGAGGCAATCCGTGCGGAAGGCCCTGGATGAGGTCCTGCCAAATTTTTTCTACCGGGACTTGCCCCACGCCGAAACGTGCTAGCGGCTCTACGTACGTAGCGATGCCTTCTTCAAGCCAGTGATGCTCCTCCGCCACGTGTGGGAACGCAAGGTGGACCATTTCATGGGGCATGACCCAGTCATGGTGCAACATTTCCTCATCCGTAAACTGACCTAGCCAAACCTTGATGAGTGGATGTTCTCCGCCGAAGGTCGTGCCGAAGCGCACGCCTGCATTCTCTGGCTCTGGCGTTAACAGCAATCGGAGGCGGGGCACGGGAAAGCGACCATAATAGTGTGCAACTGCCTGGGCTGAGTTGGAAATCCATTGTAAGAGATATTCGCGCGGCGTTTGAAGCTTACCTGGAGCAAATGTAACTTCGATAGAAACGTTTTCAACCTGAAGTTGCGCCGAGGAAAGCTGCTCGGTTGATTGTCCGGCGGGACTAGCAGCAGCATTCGCTGCTAGCGGTCGAAATACGAAGACCGACAACAAGAGCAAAGAAACAATCAAGGCAATGTCGGCATAAGCATGTGAATATTTCATGGTTTCTTTGCCTCTTTGCTCCGAACAGGATCATACGCAAGTAACTGGTAGTCTGGAGAGATACTACTAGGACGACTGCGTTCGTCCACGTTGTTGAATACCCGAGCGACGGGCGGCTATTGCTTCAGGCGTGATCGTGCGAGCATGATCCGCCCAAGCCTCGTGCTCGATTTGTAATCCGTCAGCAAGACATGCCGCATGGCCTTGATCAATAACTTTCTTCATGGAGCGCACCATTTCCGGTACGCAGGACAAAATGTCCTTTGCCAAAGCCCGGCAGGTCGGCAGGAGTTCTTCCGCCGCCACCACGCGATTTACCAGACCCCACTCGGCTGCTTGTTCGGCGGAGAGATAATTACCGGTCAGAGAAAGTTCCTTTGCACGATAAATCCCGATAGTGCGTGACAACTTCTGGCTTAGGCCCCAGCCCGGCATCACGCCGACGCGCGCATGGGTATCCGCAAATTTGGCCGCCGCCGAGGCAATCAGAATGTCGCACGCTAGCGCGACTTCAAACCCGCCGGTGATGGCGAATCCGTTAATAGCGCCAATGATGGGACGATCAAACGACTCCATCGCGCGAATAATATCCATAGGGCCGCCGACAGCAGAATCTTGCGCCGTCATGCCAGTCACGCTGAGTTCGCGGAAGTCGAGCCCCGCGCAGAACGCCCGTCCAGCCCCTGGGAAGATCAGGCACTTTGGGTCCTCATCCGTCGTCCGCTCTGCAAACGTTTCTACCAGCGCCATGCGCAGTGCTTGCGACAGTGCATTCATGGACTCAGGGCGATTTAGGGTCAAAGTGGCGATGCCTTCATTTTTATGGATGAGGAGGACGGAATCTGACATGTTTCTTTTTCTCCTTGTTATGGTCGAATCGTATACGCGCGTGGACCGCGATGCTCACGAAGTTGTGGTTGAATCCAGTCGAGCCAGTCGCACAGCACCGGGCGAGTACGACGCGGATCGATGAGGTCATGTACGCTGAAGCTTTCTGCTCGTGCATACGGAGAGCGCTGAGCGGCCAATTGATCTTCCAGCTCACGCCGTTTCGCCTCTGGATCCGGTGCTGCGGCGATTTCACGGCGATAGGCGACGGCGACCCCACCTTCAATGGGCAACGCTCCGCTTTCTGCCGAGGGCCAAGCGAACACCATCCCGCCTGGACCAAAGTGCGCTGCTCCTGCCACACCGTATACTTTGCGAACAATAACAGAAGCCCACGGCACGGTGGATTGCATAATGGCAAAAAGTGTAGCTGTTCCATGACGAATAGTAGCTGTTTGTTCAGCCTCTGGACCAATCATGAATCCCGGCTCGTCAACAAAACTGACGATAGGTAGATGAAATGTGTCACAAAGATCGACGAAGCGTCGTACTTTTTGCGCGCCATCGGCGGTCATGGAGCCGGCGTACCAGTCAGGATCATTTGCCATCACGCCGACAGGCTGACCATTCAGCCGTGCGAGGCCGGTGATTTGTGAGGGTCCGTACAGTGACGCCATCTCAAAGAAGGAGTCGCGATCAACAACACAGTCAATGATCCGCCGCATCGAGTAACTGCGCCGACGATTGCGCGGCACGATGCTGAGCAATGCTTGCTCCTGTCGGTTACGATTGTCGTGACAAGGAAGTACTGGCGCCGCCTCCCAAATGTTCGTTGGCAAATAACTGAGGAAGCGGCGGATTTGAGCAAAGACGCTGGGCTCGTCCTCGGCAACATTGTCAACCACCCCACTTCGCAGATGGATCTCCGCGCCGCCGAGTTCCTCTTTGGTAATAGAGCGACCAAAAGCACGTTCGACCAAAGCGGGGCCGCCAATCATTACTTGTGCAGTGTGGCGCGTCATGATGGAGAAATGGGCAGCGACAAGACGAGCGGCCGGCAGTCCGGCCACCGGACCGACGGCCGCAGACACAACTGGCGCGATGCTCATCACTTGCATGACCGACATGAAACGCGGCGTTGCATTAACGGGGGCGCCGCCTTCTCCTTCGGAGCTTTTACCACTGCCACGTGGCACGCTGCCGCCTCCACCTTCGAGAAACCGGATTAGCGGCATACGAAACTGGCTTGCAATCTCTTCGGCGTACACACTTTTGCGTAGGCCGGCTGAGGTAGGAGAACCGCCGCGCAAGGTGAAATCTTCGCCGCCGACGACGCAAGGGCGACCATCAATCTTGGCGAACCCGAGCACGTAGTTTCCTGGTGTGAAGGAGCGCAATTGTCCTTGTTCATCGGTCTCTGAGTGGCCCGCGATCGGACCTTGTTCGCGGAAGGAGTTGTCGTCGATGAGGCTGGCAATCCGTTCACGAATCGTCAGGCGGTCCTGAGCATGTTGACGGGCTACCGCCTCCTGGCCGCCAAGCTCTTGCGCCAGGCGTTCGCGTTGTTCAATGCCGTCGATTTCTTTTTGCCAGCTCATCAGTGCCTTTTCCTCTTTGGCCTATAACTTGCTCCTCTTATGTACGACATATGAACGACAGTGGAAATCTCCAGGTAAGTCATAGCGGACAATAACGTCCAAGGACACCGAGCGTCCACGCAATGAACGCGACTTGGAGAGAAAAATAGTGTTTTTCACAAAGACGTTCATGGAAGGAGAATTATATGAATGCCTTACTTAAAAAAACTCTCCTCGTCCTCCTCTTAGGTGTTAGCTTAGGAGTCAGCGCTTTAGGGTGTGACCCTTACTATCACCATCGGTCTCATTACCGGGACGGCTATGGGTACCCCTATTCCTATGATGGGGACGGGTGGCGATATCGTCATCACCATGATGATTAAAGCGGAAACTACACAACCCCTCTTGTTTGTTGCTTAACTGCTTCATATTAGCCAGCATAGGCGCTACACAAGTAGACTAAGAATCGGTGAGTAGCGTGCGAATATGAGCCACGGGGTCATGGAATGAAATACCCCTCAAACTGTTGACAATGATACGACACTCTGACCCACAGAATAGCGTATCGTTAGACCAGCCAGAGGGGAGATCTGGCGCTTTATGAGTTCGTGACTCGCAGCACTGCGGCGCCGTTGATCTGGTCATGTCGCAAACGATACAGGGCGTCGTTGGCTTTTTCCAGCGGAAACTCCTCAGTGTGTGTCTGTAGCGGAATCACTTTTGCCAGTTCCAATAATTCTTTCCCATCTTGCCGGGTGTTAGCGGTGACGCTGCGGATATTGTGCTCATAGAACAGATGAGTGGTGTAGTTCAGTGTCGGAACGTCGGTCATGTAAATTCCAGCGAGCGCCAGCGTGCCGCCTCGGTCGAGGGCTGCTAAGGCCGCTGGTATGAGTTCTCCTGCTGGTGCGAAGATGATGGCGGAGTTGAGCTTCTCTGGAGGCGTATCGGTTGCTTCTCCTACCCAGACTGCGCCCATTTGTTTAGCGAGCGCCCTGTGTCGGTCGCCCCGCGTTGCGACATAAATTTCACAACTCCAGTACCGCGCGATTTGAATCGCAATGTGTGCAGACGCGCCGAAACCGTACAGTCCCAATCGTTGTCCGGGGCGAATATCACTGCGTCGCAACGTCCGATAGCCGATAATGCCCGCGCATAGGAGCGGGGCAATCTGTACAGAGGAAACCCCGGAGGGAAGAGGGTAAACAAATTCTTCCGGGGCGGTGAGAAATTCTGCGTACCCCCCGTTTTCATCATAGCCGGTAAAACGCGGCGCCATACATAGGTTCTCTTCTCCACGTGTGCAGTACGCGCACACGCCGCAAGAAGCGTGCAGCCACGCAACCCCGATGCACTCACCTTCTTTGACCACTCGTCCCGAACCTGGCCCTAGTTTGACGACCGTGCCGACCGCTTCGTGTCCTGGGACGACGGGGAGCCGGTGTGGTGGCAAATCACCTTCGGCGACGTGCAGGTCTGTACGGCACACGCCGCAGAATTCGACTTTGATCAAAACTTCGCCCTGCTTTGGTTCTGGAGTAGGAAGATCAACCAAAGTGAGCGGGTGAGCGGTGATGGGGCCGGGGTTGTGGACCACCATAGCTTTCATGGCGATGATTATCTCCTCATTTGTTCTTCCTTTGGGAAAATATCGAAAGGTTGTTGCCAAGGCTAGGAAGGCCCCGACGAAAAACCTCCACCCTCAAACTGTAGAGTTGTTCTTGTGAGAAGCGTATAGAAACTTAAGACTATCGCCGATACGGAGGAGAAATACATGGGTATCACCAAAGCGATTGCACTGGCCCCAGAACAAATAGATGAGATCTTACTGAGCGAATGGAACATGCGAATGGCGACTGTGGGTCCTGGTAAACGGATCAACTTGACGCCAATGTGGTTCGGTTGGGCAGGTGGGAAAATTTACGTCCATGAAGGCGGGCAAAAAATGATCAATCTACGACAGAACCCGCAGTGTACGATTCTTGTTGACCGCAATGAAAAGTTTCCTGAGCTGCAAGGAATCATGATGCTCGGGACAGCGAGCGTGCTTGAAGACGCCACTGCGGAAAAAGCAGATCCTCACCTTGTAGCAGTGCAGGAGCAAATGGGGAAGAAATACAACGGTGGCCACGGTCGCCCGGTTGTTGCTGATCCACCGCCGTTTACTGCAACGGCCAGTGGGTCGACGCGACGCTGGATTGTCTTTACCTCGGAGACAATCGTGACGTGGGATAATTTCAAATTGAAAGGCGGAGAGCGGCGATAAAACAAAGAGGAAGGCTAGGGGGAAGAATTGAGTAAAGAAGGGTCATGAGTTGCCGATAACCCTCCTGAGGTACCTGTCATGAGCAGCGTTAACAATATTTCCAGTTCAGCTCCAAACCCTATTCAAGATGTAGCGCGCGCTGCAAGAGCTGCTGGAGGATCCTCTGAGTTACGTCAGGAGTTACTTGGACAAGTTGCTGAACGTGTCGGTAATGGGGACTATGTGAAGGCTGAATTGACTGCCGCCGCTGCCGAAGCGTTAGCTCAATCATCCAACTATCGGCCAGGACAAGTCCTCAACAAAGTTGTCTAGGAGGCATTATGGCTGCGTGAGGAGTTGCAGGGGTCGGATCGACTCCTTTGACATATGTATCGTCATCTTCTCTGAGTGTTGAGAATCGCCGCGCCTCGACTGAAGTCGCAAGCAATCACTCAAGTTCTTTCCCCAAAGAGGTGGTTGTGCGAAACGCATCAGAGAGTGAGGCTGACGCGTTGGCGCAAACGCTAGGCTACGCGCCTGGGACTCTACTGCATAGAGTTGCCTGATTTTTTCGCTCTCGTTTGATCTCGTTCCCAGGCAAAGCCTGGGAACGTAACCTCAATACATTGTAGGGGCGCCCCCCAGTGGTCGCCCAAAAGTGGGGCAGGCGCAGGGGCCTGCCCCTACCTGAACAGATGGGCTGGAATCAAGAAGAGGATTGTTTTTTTAGACAAACGAGGCCGACACCGTCCCTACGTTAGAAAAAGTAGACTCCCACCGATCACGCTTTGCGATCGGCGTTGGTTTCGTGAATGAGCCGCTCATAATACGTTGCCCTGGTTCTAAGGCCAGGTCGTATGCCGCCAAATGATTGGCGAGCCACGCAATGGAATCGAGTTGATTATCGATGACATCTTTGCCGATGACCTGTTCGACGAGTTCACCGTTTCTTTTCATCTCGACTCGCACCTGACTCAAGTCGAGTGTTTGTGGATAGGGTGAAAGCGCCGCGCCGGTGACATAGCCCCACTGGGCCACATCGTCAGCGACGCCTAGCGGCATATCCGCCCGCATATCTGCTCGCATGTCGACGACTTCAAAAGCCGGAGCGACAGCGGAGACTGCGGCGAGGACTTGCTCTCGCGACACGCCAGGACCAACCAGGCGCTTTCCCATGGTAAAGCACAGTTCAGATTCGATAATGGGTCTGCTTAGCGCTGCATGCATGAAACTATGTCCACTGGCGAAATGTCGACTCGCCAGCAGATAGCCGGCGATAGGCGCTGAGAGGTTGAACATCTTACGCGCTCCTTCCGCCGACAGACCGATTTTCCAGCCGCCAAGTTTTTCTCCCGATGCTTGCCAGCGAGACAGCACGCCGAGCTGGACCTGATAGGCGTCAGCCAAGGTTAAGGTTTTCTGCAAAGACGCTGGCGGCGGCGTCCATTGTTTCGTGGGTTTCCAGAGTTTGTTGATCTTTTCTTTAATTTTTCTT
>CAZUFQ010000199.1:0-9596 GCA_964618735.1 uncultured Enterobacteriaceae bacterium | reverse complement strand
GGCGCGGCCATCAGGGCATGGACGGGCCCGACGTCCACGGGCACGGGGGGTGGCCCGGCGCGTCCACTGACGCCGTCTACCTCGCGACCGTCGCCGGGGTCGACGCCCGGCGGCGGCTCGGTGCCGAAGCGCGCAAACGCGGGGACGGGGGTTGCCTCGCGACCGCGCACCATCGCCGGCGGCGCGGTCGCGCCGATGCCGTCCTCGGACAGGGCGGTGGCGGGATCCGTGGGGATGTCCGCCGCGCCGACGAGCTCGGACGGAATCGCCGCGGGCTCGGGAACCTGTTCGACCAGTGTTCGTAACACTTCGAGATCACGGAACAATTCATCCACGAAGGCGCTCGGAAAACGCTGCGATCCTGCGACCGACGTGGCGATGCGCTCCTCGAGCGCATGGGTCGCCTCGGTCACGGCGGCGAAGCCGACGGTCGCGGCGGCGCCCTTGAGCGTGTGCAAGACGCGCAGGAGGGCGGCCGCGGGCTCCTCGCCCCCCGTCGCGCCGAGCTCGGCGAGCGCCTGCGACGCGCTGTCGAGGTGCTCGCGCGCCTCGGCGAGGAAGAAGCGGCGCAGGAGGCGCTGGTCTTCGGCGTCGAGCTCCATCAGGAGCTCCCCGGCCGGCCGCCGGAGACGACCGGGGAAGCGAGGTCGGTGGTCGAAGGGGCGACGCCACGGCGCGTCTCGGCGACCAGTCGCTCGACGTCGTCACACAGGCGCCCCAGGGCGCGTCGCGCCTCCTCGGATCGCGGCATCACGCCCGCGAGCTCGAGGGCCCCGTGCAGCGCTTGCGCGACCTCCGCCCGACGGGCGTCGAGGGCATGAACGAGGGCGCGCTCGTCCTTCGGACCTCGCAGCAGGAACGACAGCTGACCACCTGAGGCCTGCAGGTAGCCGATGCGCTCGGCGGTCACCGTTTCGGTCCGGATCGTGTACCCGGAGTTCGTCCGCGCGAGGAGCGTGATGCGCCCGGGGATGTTCTTGGTCGAGAAAGGTGCGGTCCGCGCCGGGTTGGGCCGAGTCTATGGGAATGACCTGGTGCGGCTAATGCTGAACTTCACTGATCGCGTCCGGTTGCACGGAGTGCGTCATCAACGTCAAGCGCGCCCCTATTGGCGCCGGCAGCCTGAATTTTTGTGGGATCTCACTACGCCTGACGCCGGACGTCATTAAAAAGCCAGCCTTATATTTCTCAACGAGGTCGCAAGCGGATTACATATGCACGTACTTCCTTTCTAGGGCCGGAATATTTGAATGACGATTTTTGCCCGTTTTGGTTGAAAGCTCGTTGGTGTCCGCATGACGGATTGTGGCGCTGAACTTGGAACCTTGCGAAGCAGTGAATACAGAGACCTTCACGGTCGTCTTAGGAGAGAAGGGCTTTTCTGTGTCGAGTGGGACGAGAGACATATTGCGTTGGAGCGGAAGCCGGGTGACCGGTGTGTGGCTGTTGAAGCGGCGAGTGATCTATCGCCTCGTGCAAAACGTCGGTGTGTGGTGCCTCATCGCCGCTGTGCTTCTTGCAGCAGGGTCCGTTGTTGATAATTTTCGCGCTTGTACGTTCCTACGGCGTTCATCCTCGCCTCGTTCGGTGCAATTTTCCCCCACAGCGAACAATGATCAGTTAACTCAAACCGAACGTCTGGCGTGCCAGTGGCAAGTGGTCCCTGGCGCTATACGTGAGATCAGGCCTCTTGATATCAAACTGCAACCGCAGTCCACATTGCCAAGAGGACCAGAGAACCCTCCTCCTATCCACACTCACACCCCACGCCAAGATCGCGCCCCCCCTTTCTTGTTTTCCTCATCTCGGGCTGTGTAAGTCTGTTATTCCTCATCTCAATTCACTGAGTAAAGTGTGTCGCTGCGCGTCTTGTCGCTGGTGAAAAAAGACGCGGCAGAATCTTGCTGTTCTCATGACACCTCCAGAAATCGTGCGGGAGCCCAACGCGCTTTGAACAAGAGCGTCTAGGGGAGAACCTTGTCTGCTTTCGAGAAAGGAAGAAAACGATGGCGAAAAGAACGGAGCAATTAGCGGACGATTTGTTAACTTTGACAAAGTCTATTTTTATAGACCTTCCTCTTACCAGGATGCAATGGAGATGGGGGATTGGCGCGGAGGAAGCGGTTACGGAAACGGCGTGGAAAGGCTATGACGCAGGAGTACGTTTGACCACGGCTGCGATCGATAACCTGTATCGGTTGCCTCTCTATGGCGAGATGCTGCGCGGCGTAACTCCAGTGTTCCTGCGTTGGCAGCAAGTGAGCAATGCCATGATTGGGGCAGCGGCGGCAGGGCTCTGGCAAGTTGTTGGTTTAGCAACGAAGGCGGAAACTCGGGCGCTTCAGGAAGCCGTCGACTGTCTTGGGGCCGAACTGCGCGCCCAGCGTGAAGAACACAAAATCTTGGTCAGTTTGGCGGCCCGTGTGGTGCAAGCACTTGAAGAGGAAACTCTTGTGACACAGCCGCCCATGTTCAAAAGGTTCGTGCTGAACGAGCAATTGTCGCAACCGAAAGCAACGCCCACCACTCACCCAAAAGGCAACTGACACGCCACTTGAGGAAGAACATTATGTGGAATCTTATGCAACACCTTACGGACTCTTGGCTAGATGGGACCATCCGCTCGTGTGACGGTTTACGTCGAGGCTGCAGTGAAGTCTTTCCGGTTCAGGAAGATCCCCCGCCCACGACGCCTTTTGAAGTGGTGACCGAGCATGGAAAATTGCGCTTGCGTTACTACCGAGCGCAAGGAAACCCTCAGCCAACGCCGGTGCTCCTGGTCTACGCCCTTGTCAAACGTCCGTTTATTCTAGACTTCCAGCCTGGACGCAGCGTAGTCGAAGCACTAACGCACCAAGGCTTCTCTGTTTATCTCACCGATTGGATTCCGCCTGCGCCTGAAGACGCATGGCGAGGTTTTGACGCTTATGTCAACAATGATCTCGTTCATGCTGTGCGGCTTATTTGTAAGAGAGAAGGCGTGGCACAAGTGTCCTTGCTCGGTTACTGCCTTGGTGGCCTCCTTGGGGCCATGTATACTGCGCTCTATCCAGACACCGTCAAAAATTATATTGCCCTCGCGCTGCCGCTAGATATGAGCGTCCGCGATATTGCCCTGTCTACGTTGGTTAACGCGTTTGACCTAGAGACGGCGACACTCATCACGAAAACGTATGGCAATTGTCCGGCTTGGATGATCCATGCCGGTTTCACTGCGATGGCGCCGGTCCACCATGCGGTAGGGAAGTATGTTGATCTCTATCGGCGGAAGGCCAGGGAAGATTACACCGTCACCTTTGACCTTTTTGAACGTTGGCTGCATAGCGACGTGCCGTTGGCTGGGCAGTTGTTTCAAGAGTTGAGTAACGACATCTTTCGCTACAATCGTCTGATGCGAGGCCAGTTATATGTTGGTGGACTTCTCGTCAGCATGCAGCGCATCACGTGTCCGGTGTTGAACATTATTGGCGCATACGATGACGTGGTGCATCCAAATGCAAGCTTGCCGCTACGCGCATTGATCGGGAGTCGTGACGCGCAAAATCTTGTCTTTTCCGCTGGCCACATGGGGCTAGCCGTGAGCAGCGCGGCCCATAAAAAACTCTGGCCGCAAGTTGGCCGGTGGCTTACCAGCCACGAATATACAGGCGCGTCTCGATGCCAGTGACTGATCCCTTGCCAGGAAGAACTCTCTTGCAAAGACGAGAGCGTGTGGTAGAGACCCTATCTCGCTCGCACCTCGAAGAAGACGTATGCATTCACGTCTTCAATGTTTCTGCTGCAATGGTCGGGGTGTGCACAACGGTAATAGGGCTTATCCGCATCGTCATTACCCTAGGCAAGTTTGACACCATTGCTGATGATTTGCTTGCCGGGGACGCGTTAGTGTTTCTCCTGGCTTGTTTCTTCTCCTATTGGGCGTTACGCACGAGGACGAAGCAACGGAGGCACAAGACGGAGCGCGTGGCGGATTTACTCTTCCTTACTGGTCTCGCCCTGATGGTTGTCGTCTGTCTGGTTTTTGTCTATGCGATGACCGGTCCAGGAGTCTTGCCGCACCCATGAATTAAGGCTCCTGGAGGAATGAGAACCTTATCGCCTCATCAGAACGATGAGTAAAACAAGCTGGGCTTCTCTCCAAAGCAGAAGTAAGTCACTTTTTGTGTGGAAGCAAACCTGCATAAGCTCAGCTTTGAAGAATTGCTGTGGCCTACTGCTGATGCTAGCGCCGCGAGTCACAAAACTTTCTCTCTCATAGTGACATCGCGAAAGAGCGCCAGAATTTCTGTGGGGTCGCTCTGTTCATCGCGCAGAAAGCTCGCTTGGACTTCAACCGGAACTACTCGTCCGTCTTTACGCACGAGCTCAGCTTCATACATAGACGGCAATCGCTCAACAGCTAACGCATAGCGGAGTCGGTCCTCCCATTGCGCAGCGGATGCTGGCGTCAAGATTTCACGACAGTGCCGCCCCAGAAGTTCTTGACGAGGCCACTGTAACATAGATTCTAGAGCGTGATTCACATTGCTAATCGTTCCATCGACGGCGACGGCGGCGATCCCATCCCTAGCCGTCTCAATGAGGTTGCGGTAGCGTTCTTCACTTGTATGCAGCGCTGCTTCGGCGCGTTGTCGCCTCCTGAGGTCTCGACGGACCAGAACTCCCGCCAGAACAACCATCCCGATCGCTAAGCTGCTACTGACAATGATTGCAGTGAGCGCTCGCACAGCGCTGTGATCTGTGTGCCTGAGTTGATGTTGTAAGAGGTTTTGCTCATCGGTTTCTATCGCCCGAGTCAGGGCTTGGACGTCGGCTTCAATGTCTTCACTCTTTTTAACAGTCAGATCTCCTGCGGCAGCTTTGAGTCCTTGGCTCTTTCTCAGGTCTAGAGTCCATTGCAACGTTCTAAAACCTTCGGCGACGCGGAATTCCACCGTGCCGAGCTGCTGCTGCCAAGCCGGGTTGTCGGCAATGAGTTTGCGAACATCCGTGATTTCTTTCTTGATCGCTGTCTCTGCTGCGTGGTACGCCGTGAGAAACCGTTCATCTCCACTGAGTAGGTAGGTGCGTTGAGCGACTTCAGCAAGCGCTAGTTGCAGAGGCACCTCGTCAAGCTCATCGAGTATCGCGCGCGAGTGAGTGACCTCGCTCGTGGCTTGTATGAGATGAGTTGTACTCCAGTACGACGCAGCGCTGATGAAACCGAGGACAAGAGACGCCACGCCAAACCCGAACATAATCTTATTTTCAGTGGAAATTTTCACGAGCTGTTCCCTGTATTACTTCCTTGTCAGTAGAAGCGCAGTTCGTCATTGTCCCTGAACATGAAGCCTCATGGGAAAAGTGAAAACGACGAGGTCCGGCCACATTGAACCTTGTTTGTCTATTTATTTAACAGACGCTGGATTTCAGCTTTTATTCGTTGGGACAGGGAGCGCCAAATACAGAATCGTAGAAAAGAGCTTCTTTGCTCCCATTTGGGGAAAGTCTCAGGGTCTTCTCTTCTCCAAGGGTTTGGCAAACGGCATCCGGCAAGGTGACGCTGAATATGCGGGCTGGCGGCGCGGAGGATTTTCTACTTCTGCAAGAAAAGCAGAGATTTCTACTCCTTTTGGAGAAGAAAATTCTCCCTCCTTGAGAGTAAGAAAAATCCTGACCGTGATCATGAAATTTGTCCTCCCCTGTCCGATGGCGACGTTTGGTTTGTGCGAGTACGACACAGGGGGAATATACAGCCAGCGATGGGGATTGTTGACGCTGGTGGGAAAGAATCGGGGTGGGCGAATTTATGCACCCTCTAATCCTGCTCAGCACTTTGTGTGAGGAGTAAGTATTCGCTGCCACGAGCGAAAGTGCGTCTATCACGCTCGTGTGGAGTAAATCACAACAAGGGGGAACCGAGTTGATCGGATGGTCGCGACGTAGCTGGCGTGTCCTCCGACTCTTTATCAAGTGCATGCTTGAAGGGGGCGGCTGTCTTCTGGTTATGCTTCCCCACTGGCGTGCGCCGCCGACTCTCTTCATCTACAGACAAACCTTCACCATGAGGTTAGGGGAGAAAGTCTACAACCATCGAGCGTTGGTGTTCGTTTGAATCCAATGTCGCTTTGCACTTACGTTCAGTAAGAAAGGATAACGAAGTATGACTCTTTCATCTCACCGTTGTCTCCGGCGGAGCCGGTTCCTAGCAGGCGGGTTGACGATAACCCTTATGTTAGCGCTTGCATCTTCCGCCGTTGCCCATGATCATAGGCAAACATATTACCTGCAACATAACTTGGTGTCTGATGGATTTGTGCCGGCTGATCAGACTGACCCGAACCTCGTCAATCCCTGGGGAATCGGTGTAGGTTCTGGGACATTCTTCTGGGTCTCCGACAATGGGACTGGCGTCTCGACGCTCTATAAGGGCGATGGAACTATCGTGCCGCTGGTGGTCACGATTCCGCCGCCTGCAGGGAGCTCCGATCTTAGTACGCCCACTGGCCAAGTCTTTAACCCTTTTAATGCGACGGTCCCGACTGATTTTGTCGTGTCCAACGGCGGAGGCTCTGGTCCTAGTATTTTTATTTTTGCAACAGAAGATGGAACAATATCTGGCTGGAATCCAGGGGTGCCGCCACCGCCTCTTTCCACTCAGGCCATCCGCGTCGTGGACAATTCGGCCTCTGGCGCAGTATATAAAGGACTGGCCATTGGCAGTAACGCCTCCGGTAATTTCCTCTATGCGGCGAACTTTGCCGCGGGGACAATCGACGTGTTCAACGGGAGCTTTGGTCAAGTTACTCTTGGCGGCTCCTTCTTGGATCCAAATATTCCGACGGGGTTTGCCCCTTTCAATATTCAAAATTTGGGGGGAAGCCTCTATGTGACCTATGCCAAACGGGACGATATTACAGGAGATGATGTCAAAGGCCCAGGCAATGGCTTCGTGGACATTTTCGATACGGATGGGAATCTCATACGCCGTATAATTTCAGGCGGTCATCTCAACTCGCCCTGGGGAATTGCCATTGCCCCTGCGAAGTTCGGCCGCTTCAGTAACGACCTACTCGTAGGCAACTTCGGTGATGGTCAAATTAATGCATATACAAATACTGGGAGCAGCTTTGTCTTCCACGGTAAACTCAGAAGTCCTAATGGTAAGCCACTCTCAATTGACGGGCTCTGGGCCTTACAGTTCGGTCTTGACGGAGCCAACAATGGACCAAGCACCGTCCTTTTCTTCACGGCGGGTTCTGACGATGAAAAGCACGGACTCTTCGGCAGTCTAACTTCATGTCTGGTAACCCTTTGTAAGTAATCCAGGACGGCGAGCTATTGGCGCGATACAGATCTCTTTGGTAGTGCGAGGGTTGCATGACCTTGGTAATACTTGGAGGACCCTGCGCGCCAAACGTCATCCTACTCATTTTGTGTTGACCCCAAGACAGCGGGGACCGGCCCACATCCTGGCGTGTGCAAGTTCCCTCTGCCCGCCGTCCTAACATAAGCTAAGACGATTTCCCCTTGCTTTGGTTGAAGATTCACTATTGTAGTCGAGGCTTGTTGCGTCTCGCGCCACGCTGCCTCCCTTCATACTTTTCTACATAAGGGAGTTGTTCTATAGACAGCGCAATTCCTTTGCCGCGCACTTTAAGAAAAATCTCTATAGAAAATTACAAATCACGCATTTGGAGGAGGGGATGACCTGCATATAAGGTCGACGATTGTTGCACGTCTATTGCGCATGGAAGGTATGAATGGGAAGTGGCGAGCCGCTTAATTGTGGGGACCCCTTGGATACAAGCGACCCAACCAGGTTAAATCGCTCGGCATAGCAGCAGAAATCCTCTCGTTGCGTTGGTCGCTTTTTCTGCGACTGTATAGCCTGATTTTTGCTAACTCCTTTGTAACTTTGCACTCAAACCACGGATATTAAACCGATGTCACCCCAGCCTTGGCAGACTTTCTTTGGTAGCGACTCCTTCGGGACGAGGGGGAAGGAGACTCCAAGAAGGCCCCAATGGTTGCTCTTGCTCATGCTATGTTTAGCTTTGGTGTGGCAATGCTCATCTGCTAGAGCACAGCAGCGTTTGCGTGACCGCAATATGCGAGCAAATCTTGCCAATACCAAAGTGCATCGAGAGAAGCAGGAGCCCATTCATGTGCAAGCTGATACACTGTCCCACGACGAACAGCAGGATACGTACACGGCCTCCGGTAATGTCTCTGTTGTCAAAGGAGAAACGACTCTCAAGGCCGATACTGTCACGATCCACCGCGCCTCCAATGTGTTAGAAGCGCAAGGACATGTAATCGTGAATGATCCTGAAGGGAAGATCAACGCCCACGCGCTTCAGCTCGAGACGGAAGATGAAACTGGGGTGATTCATGAAGGAACGGTTACTCTTCCGCGTAATCAATATGTGATTACCGGTACAGTGCTGCAAAAATCTTATGGGCAGACGTACCATGCAGAACAGGGCACGGTAACTACCTGTCAGTGTGAGGAGGGCAAAAAAACAGATTGGAGTATTGGCGGGAGCACCATTGACATAACCATCCGCGGAACAGGAGAGATCCATAATGGGATCTTTCGAGTGCACGACGTCCCACTTTTCTATTTCCCGTATGGAATCATGTCGCTACGCACCGACCGTCAGAGCGGGTTCCTCTTTCCTCATTATGCATTTTCTAGTACGCGGGGGTTTGTCTGGCAGCAGCCCTTTTATTGGGCGATCAATCGCAGTTACGATTTGACTCTGACTACTGATTTAGAAGCTGCTGCCCGTGTGGGCGTATGGGGAACGTTTCGGTATGCGCCTGATGAGGACACTGAAGGGCAATTTTCCGCCTCGTATATCAATGAACAGCTCCGCACTCCCACCGCCAGTAATCCTCCAATCAATCGCTGGAGCGTTACGGGGACACACCGACAAGATCTCGCGGATGATATGCAGTTCTATAGCGACCTTTTCTTCGTCAGTGATGACCTCTTCTTGCGCGAAATCAGGCACCAGGCATTGGATTTGCCGCAAGTGGAAGAGAATAATGACTCGATCGTGTCCTCGCGGCGTTTTACTGATTCCCGTATCGGTGGAATCAAAACCTGGCCTAATGCGCTATTACGAACCGAAGCCCTTTATTATCAAGATCTGATCAATAGCCAAGATTCCGCCTTTCAAGTGTTACCGCGTATACAATTTAAAGAACAGCAGTATGTGTGGCATGACCGTTTGGAAGCTAGTATTGCTGTTGAAGGGGACAATTTTTATCGCAACAAAGGATATAGTGGGCAGCGCCTCGATGTGGCCCCGGCTCTCGCCATGCCCTTTCATTTTGGGGATTATGCCTATGGGTCTGTAGGAGTGACTGGACGAGAAACTGCTTATCATCTCACTTCTCAAGCTCCCGGGCCAGCCACGATTCCCACCCCGAATCTGCATGGCGACCGCACACGGGAAACCGCACAATTCGACGCGAACATTGGTACACGGTTTTCCCGCGTCTTCGATATAAACTGGGGAAGTTTGTTGAAAATACAACATGTTGTGGAGCCCGAAATTGAATATCTCTATGTTCCCTTCGTGCCACAGCGTCATCTTCCCTTATAT
>CAZUFQ010000198.1:0-9609 GCA_964618735.1 uncultured Enterobacteriaceae bacterium | reverse complement strand
GGGGGTCGTTCCCTCACTCCGGATTTTTCTGTTTGCCCTGGTCAGAATAATGAAGGTTGCGCGCAATGTTTCTCCTATTTACTCGACCATAAGATCTCTTCTGTGTACCAACGATTCGAGTCCATACTCGGAGGTCGATCGCGAGTGCGAAATGTCTTACGTCGCTTTCATGGCAAGTACGCCGCGGCTCGCCCGCCTACGGCTCAGGCAATACAGCAAATTCAAAAGCGTATGCAGCACATTCGTGAAGTGTGCCGAGAGGTGACATTATTTCTGTCGCCCTCCCATTTTCTGCGGACGCAGTTTTTAGCCTTCGGTATTCCACCGGAAAAGATCGTCTTTTCTGAGTGTGGGCTCCCGGAACAACCCATACCGTCGGAGCGGCGGAAAATGGATCCGCACCGACTCATTTTCGGCTACATCGGGGTCGTTGATCCAGTGAAAGGCATTCATATCCTTGTTGAAGCGTTTGCTCCACTTCGTAATGCTGAGCTACATATCTATGGCGGAGAAACAAATTATGCGCCGTACCCGGATCGCAGACGCTTTTTGACTCAGCTGCAACAGTCTCCACACATTCGCATGATGGGACGCTACGAAAACCGTGATGTCGGACGCATTCTTGCTCAGGTCGACGTCGTAGTGGCTCCTTCCATCTGGTATGAAAATGCTCCACTAGTGATCCGT
The DNA here is from genome assembly GCA_964618735.1 of uncultured Enterobacteriaceae bacterium. Classification (GTDB taxonomy): domain Bacteria; phylum Desulfobacterota; class Binatia; order Bin18; family Bin18; genus SYOC01. The sequence continues at coordinate 8,922 of CAZUFQ010000198.1, read as the reverse complement.
GAGGCGTTTCTCGCTAGAAAGCCAGTGGTGACTGCAGCGTTTGGCGGTATGCAAGAGTGGGTGCAAGATGGCGTCAATGGGTTACTTTTTCAACCACGGGATGTTGCCGATTTACGTCGGACCTTGGAGCGATGCATTACCGATCCGGATTTAGTGCGCCGACTATCAGATAGCTTTCCCCGTGTGCAGTCTATCGCTATGGATGCGCAGTCGTTGGAAGAGCGATACAAAATCTTGGTTCAGCAACGCGTATGAATGCAAGTCTTTCTTTGGCTATTCCTTGCCGCGCGGATGAGCCTGATCTCAGCGCTATGCTGGCCAGCCTCTATGAAGCGTGCCAATTCCCATTGCTGCCTCATCACTTGATTGAAGAGTTGGTCATTTGCATCAATGGGTTAGACCGAGAAACTTCATGCGCGTCGCTGCAGGCCGTGCGCACGTTTTGCGCCCAACGGAGCATCGCCTTGAAAGAAATCTGGCCGGAACCTGGGCAAACAGTTCCTCCCAGGGGCATAGACAAGTCTGCTCCTCCAACTGACAGGAGCCCAATGCCCAACGCCTTGAATCCTGGTGTATCGGAGGACTTACTCTCCCGCAGTATTCCTACCTGTACGGTCTTGTTGACTGAACGAAAAGGCAAGCCGTTGGCGTGGAATATGCTGTGGCGTTGTGTGGTGGGGGAAACTGTGCTGTTCTGCGATGCAGATGTCCGTGTCGATTGTGAGTCTGTCTGGTTGCTCTATAACCGACTCCAGCGGGACCCTCAACTTGCTCTGGTGGCTGCGCGAGAAATGCCGGTGTTGGAACAGCGAGAAACAGTATGGGGACGCATGGGAGCCCTTCCTTATCGTTTCAACTTTGGTAATGCTGGGGGGCGTCTCTTCATGATTCGTAAAGACGCATTGCCTGGAGAAATGCCGGAAGACCTCTTACTTGAAGATGCTTGGCTGACCGTTGCTGTAGGGAAAGCTCGGGTCGCAAAAGAATGGCAAGCGAAAGTCTATTTTCTGCCGCCAGCGACTGGGCGAGATTATTTTGCCGAGCGTGTGCGCACTGAAGGGGGAAAATTACAAATTCGTCGAGCACACGGAAAGCTGCTGAAAGATGGGCCAATTGCTACCTATCGATGGACGCAGTTTTTCAAAGCTCTCGCCTTCCGCGAGTATCCGTTAGTGCTGCTGGCTCTACTTCTGCGTGTGGCGGCGTCTCTGTGGGCGAGATTAGCGTTGATGTTTGCGAACCAAGAATTTTATACGTTGTATCGTCCCTTTCTGACCACAAAAAAATGGCCTGAAGCAAGAGAATGATTAAGCGGGGAGGGGTGGTGAAGGCTTCGATTGTCATCTTGACCTGGAACTCACAGGAAGTTGTGAACGCTTGTCTCTCTGCGTTGCAGCAGGGGCTGACGGCGTTTCCTTTTGAAGTCATTGTGGTCGAGAACGGCTCACATGACGACACGCGGGCCATTTTGCAAGATCAATATCCTTGGGTGCGAGTCCTTCCTAATCATATCAATCGCGGCGTTGCGCCCGCGCGTAACCAGGGGCTCCATGCAGCGCGCGGAGAGTATGTCATTTTCTTGGATGATGATACGATTGTTCAGCCCGGGGCCTTTGACCGGGTTCTTGCATATATGGACGCTCACCCAGAAGTGGGGCTTTGTGGACCCAAACTCGTTGATAGGAAAGGGAACTGTCAGTTTTCTTGCCGATTGTTTCCGACGCTGAGCGACAAGCTCGCACGACGCTTACCGTTTGCCAGTCTCCGAACACGGCTGAGCGCCGTGGAAATGGCCGACTGGGACCATGCGACCATTCGAGAGGTGGATTATGTCATTGGCGCGTGTCAGATCATTCGGCGAGCGGCGCTCACAGAAGTCGGTTTTCTAGACGAACGCATTTTTTACGGTCCGGAAGACGTCGATCTGTGTCTTCGTTTGCAGCAAGCAGGATGGCTCGTCGTCTACAATCCCGAGGCGGTTGTGGTGCATCTCGAACGTCGAGTGACGCGTGCGCTTTTCTCCTTCTTGACCTATCGGCATCTCCAGGGGCTATTCTATTATTTTTGGAAACACGGTTATTTGTTTTCTCGTCGTCGACTTTACTCACGATTGTCAACTCGCTCCGTGGCGCTCCGGCCAGCCCGGGCCATCCGGGATGATGGTCCTTCGCGCACGATGCAAGCGCCTATCTTGCCGGAAGCAAGCAGTGAGAGACAACGGTAAGGTGTATGACTAGGAGAACGCATGGGTCAGCGACGCGCGTTGAGTCGCCAAGCAATTTTGCTGCTTCTCGTTGGTGCTGATCTTTGTTGCGTGATCGGGGCCTACGCGAGCGCTTTTGCCCTTCGTCTGGCGTTCCCGTTACCCTTTACCGCGCATCGGCTGCCATTTTCTCGTCTTGATGAAGTGAATCATCCCATCGGTTTTCTGCTTGTCACGCAAGTTTTGTTGCTCTATTTTTTCGGGTTCTATGATTTGCAACGTTTGCAACCTCGCTATCGTCTCATCACGCAGGTTGCGGCGGCGCTCGGCGTCCAGTTGCTGGCGACGACAGCATTGTATTTTTTTCGTGAAGATCTTCTGTTTCCTCGTTCGGTGTTGGTTTTACTGTGGATCATCAATACTGTTGGCGTCGCTTCCCTTCGCTTGTGGGTGAGCAACCGACTGGGACAAATGCGTCCGCTCTCTATCCTGTTAGCGGGCGCCGAAGAAGATATTCACACTTTTCTCGCGATGCTTTCCTCGTTGCGGCCGTTTCCAGAACTCCACGTGGTGGGGTTCGTGAGTCTCAACGGCTCGGTTGCCCCGCAGAGCAGCCTGAGCGTGCGGTGGCTCGGCAACGTCGAGCAGCTGGACGAAATTTTACAACAGCTCAGAGTTGATGACGTGATTTTGCTTTCGCCGACCACCTGGAAAGATTCCTTTGTTGACCGCTTTTTGCGCAACCCCCAGAATGGCGCCACGGCTCGACGGCCGCGTGTGCTGGTGGTGCCCTCAGTGTACGACATTTTAGTGGGCCGGGTTTCGTCGTTACGACTGCACGATGTGCCCTTAGTCGAAGTCGTAAAAAACCCGCAAGAAGAGATGGCGTTTCTTATCAAAGGAATATTCGATCGTTTGATAGCGGCCTTCTTGTTGGTGGTGAGTCTTCCCGTGCTCGCGATTGCAGCGGTCTTTATCAAACTCACGTCGTTAGGGCCTATCCTTTTTCGTCAACAACGGGTAGGGCAGGACGGAAGAATTTTTACCGTGTACAAACTGAGGACGATGGTGAAGAATGCCGAAGCAAAGACCGGTGCAATATTAGCTCGGGAGGGAGACCCGCGCATCACCTGGGTGGGACGGTTATTACGAGAAAGTCGCATTGATGAAATTCCACAATTGTTCAATGTATTGACCGGATCTATGAGTTTAGTAGGACCGCGTCCAGAGCGACCCGAGTTTGTCTCGGAATTCGTACGCACGATTCCTGGTTACGCCGAACGGCAGCAGGTGAAACCTGGCCTCACCGGTCTCGCGCAGGTGAACGGCGAGTATCACACGACGCCGGAATACAAGCTGAAATACGATTTGACGTATATTTATAATTATTCCTTCTGGTTGGATGTGCGCATTCTGGTGGAGTCAGTAAAAGTCATGCTGACTCGACGCGGCTTATAGAAACGCGATGTCTGAAACGCTTTACCAATGTCTCCCCTGTACTGCTGGCCAGCCTTATCATCCGTTTTCCTTTGCTCCTGGCTCCTTTTGCGCTGGGAAGTAACCAAAACGGCCCCTGTCGCATAAGGAGCAAAAGTTGCCAACCGGAGCAATTACCGACCTGGAAAACCGAGTGCGGCAAGCGCTGTTGACGCTGTTTTTTTTCTCTTTCAGTTTGCCTGTGGCGATTCAACAAACCGCGCTTGGTTGTATGTTGGCGTTTGCCGCTTATTGGGGGTGGCGAGCCCGAAGCCTGCCGGCAACACCTGTAGATCGGCCGCTTTTGGGATTTTTTCTTGCCTTAGTGCTTTCGGCTTTGTTCTGTCCTTCCGTGTGGTCCTCTCTGATGGGACTGCGCAAGCTGTGGTTAGTTGGCGGGTTTTTCGCCGTCTATGCTTGCCTGGCCAGCACGCGGGAAGCGTGGCGACTGAGTAGACTGGCTGTGGTCATAGCGATTGGAGTCGCCGCCTATGGAATCATTCAACATTATACAGGTTTTGATTTAGGCCACTGGGTCATGGGAAAAAGACAAGCAGTGAACCCATTCTGGTTTGGGCGGGAAGAAGGGTTCCGCACCGAAGGACTTTTTCCCACGGGAATCACCTATGCTCACAATCTCATTTTTCCGCTGACGGTTTTGACAGTGTGGCTCATGGGTCCTCGTCTCCACTGGCGAACGCGGTTGGGGCTATTCCTCGGTTGGGTAGTGATGCTGCTTGCGCTCTTGTTTTCCCTCACTCGCGGCGTGTGGGTGGCCTATGTCGTAGTGTTGCTCGTGTTTGGCGGGATAAAAGGCGGGAGAGTCGCTCTTGCCGTCGGCGCTAGCCTGGTGCTCATTGGGCTCGCCGTGACGACCTTGAATCCTGGCGTATGGGAACGTGCGCGCTATACTTTTGATCCGCAAATGAATCTGAGTCGCAGTCTGATCTGGCAAGCAAACCTTGACATGATTAAGGAACGGCCTCTGTTAGGCTGGGGCTACGGCAACTATAAGCGATTTCGTGATGTGTATTACCAGCGCTATCCCGGGATAGATACGACTGCGCATGCCCATAACAATTTCTTACAGATGTGGGTTGATGGCGGTGTGATCGGCCTGGGCGCTTTTCTTTTTCTGTTTTGGTCAATCCTCAAACTCGGGTGGTGTGCGCATCAACGCCTCCCAGAGGAAGCGACCCGCCTGCGCATCCTTGCTCTCAGCGGCTTCTTGAGCACTATTGGGTTCCTGGTCGGCGGGTTGACGCAGTATAATTTCGGCGATGCGGAAGTCACGCTGGTGATGTGGGCGACCGTCGGAATGTTGACCCGCGTATATACATGGTCAGCGGACGAAACGTCTCACGGCTGCACTGCGGTTGTCAATGCGCTGAGTGAGGAAAATGACCAGGAAAAAGCGTTCCAGCGCATGGAAATGCATTGAAAACTCCCCTTGCTGAAGGGTAGGTCTGGTCGTTATCTTGAGGCCACGCATGCACCGTTTATGGCGATATATCTCGCGATATCGTGTTCGGTATCTGTGGGGCATTCTCTGCCTGGTGGCGACAGCCACCTTGGCGATGTCCATTCCCTTGTTGTTGAAACACACTGTCGAGGCGATTGAACATCACGCTGCGCCTGGGCAATTGTCTCTGTATATTTTCTCTATCGTCGGCATAGCGCTCGTGCAGGGCGTCGTGCGAGCGTTTTCTCGCTTCATGATCTTCAACGTAGGCCGCGATATCGAGTATGATCTACGGAACGATCTGTTTGCGCACCTTCAGAAACTATCCCCTAGTTATTATCAAAAGCAGTTGATTGGCGACCTCATGTCGCGGTTAGTCAATGACGTCACGGCCGTACGTCTGCTTCTGGGTCTCGGTATCGTGAATGCATTGAACACGCCTCTGTACTACGTATACGCCGTGTCGGCGATGGTGATGATCGATCCGCGACTCACCGTGGCTGCCTTGGCGCTCTATCCCTTGATGCTCTTCACCGTCAGGAAAATGAGCCGTCAGCTCATGGAACGAACGTTGAAGGTGCAAGCGGGGCTGGCGGATCTTTCGAGTCGCGTGCAAGAAGGCGTCAGCGGCATTCACGTCATTCGCGCGTACGTGCGGGAAGAGTGGCAAAACGCCGAGTTTGCGCGATTGAATGAGACCTTTAAAGCCGAAAGCATGGCGCTGGCGCAGGTGCGCGGGTTCTTTCCCCCGCTCATGAAGGGCGTTTCCGGTTTAGGGTTGCTGGTCGTACTATGGTATGGCGGCTCGCATGTCATCACTGGGCGCTTGAGCATTGGTGATCTTGTCGCGTTCATTGGCTATTTGTACCTACTGGCTTGGCCGACCATGGCGCTAGGCTGGTTGATTTCCATCATCCAACGTGGTCAGGCGGCGCTCAAACGCCTGGAGGTGGTGTTTCAAGCTCAGCCTGAGATTGTTGACGGATTGGGTGATGGCGTGGCGCGTAAGATTCGCGGCGAAATCGGTTTTCATCACGTTGATTTTGCGTATGGCGCAAAAGACAACGGGCATCAGATTCTCCACGATATTGATTTTACTGTTACTGCCGGCTCGACTGTCGCCATTGTAGGACGGATGGGATCGGGCAAAAGCACGTTGGTCAACTTGCTGCCCCGTTTGTTCGATGTCACGCACGGGGCTATCACGATAGACGGACAAGACATTCGCACCGCTTCGTTGGCGGCGCTGCGCAGTTGGGTGGGCTTTGTCCCGCAGGACCCCTTTCTCTTTTCGTCAAAGATCAAAGACAATGTTGCCTTTGCCCTGCCGACCATAGACGAAGAGCGGATCCGCTGGGCGGCAAACGTGGCCAGCCTCGCACGAGACGTAGACGATTTTTCACTTGGATACGAGACCATCGTCGGCGAGCGCGGCATGACTCTCTCTGGCGGGCAAAAACAGCGGCTTACCTTGGCCCGCGCCTTGGCCGCGAACTCGCCTATTTTGGTCCTCGATGATGCGTTATCGAGTGTAGACACACAAACAGAGCGGGCAATTCTGCATGCGCTGCGGGAAACGACCCACGGCAAGACGGTGTTAGTCATCTCGCATCGCATCTCTGCCGTGCGTGATGCGGACCTCATTGTCGTGCTTGAGCAAGGCCGGATCGTGGAAATGGGGACGCACCCTGACTTGGTGGCGCGCGGCGGCGTGTATGCAGATATTTTTCAGCAACAGGCGCTGGAAGAGGAGTTGGCGGAGTTGTGATGCAAGATACGCAGCGCGAAGAAACTCTGGGCAGGCCATATGATATTGCCTTGTTGCAACGTTTATGGCCATACGTGCGCCCGTATAAGAGGCAGTTTTTCGCCGCCTTGATTTGTTTGCCCATTACCTCGGGATTTTTGTTGGCGCAGCCCTACATCCTTAAACTGGCGATTGATCGATACATCCGTCAACACGATGCGCACGGGTTGAAAATAGCTGGGATGCTGTACGCTGTGGCTTTAATCGGTGAATTCATTTTCTTCTACTGGCAGTATTACGCCACCATGACCGTGGCGCAGAAGAGCTTGGCCGACCTCCGCTATGATCTGTTTGCCCATCTGCAAGAATTGCCGGCCAGTTTTTTCGAGCGCAATCCGGTCGGGCGACTTGTGACCAGGTTGACAACGGATGTTGACGCAATCAACGAGGCGTTTACCGCTGGAACGCTCACCATTTTCATGGACGCGCTGACCCTGTTAGGCATTGTCGTGATCATGATTTCGCTAAACGTGCGTCTGGCGCTGGTGACTTTGACGCTGCTGCCGCCGTTGCTGGTGGTGCTGAATTTTTTTCGGGTGCGCTCGCGCAACATCTACCGCGTTATTCGTGAACGGATTGCGCGCATCAACTCGTTTTTGCAAGAGACGCTTTCCGGCATCACGGTGGTGCAGCTCTTTGCCCAAGAGAAAAAAATGTTCGCCGAATTCGAGCTGCGTAACCGCGAGCATCGCGACGCGAATCATCTGTCGAACGTCTACGAAGCCACCTTGTTCTCAGTCGTTGAGGCGACGAGCTCCATCAGCATTGCGCTGATGCTGTGGTACGGCGCCGGACAAATTAGTAAGGGGACCGTGGCGTTGGGCACGCTTGTCGCCTTCATCGATTATCTCCAGAAATTCTTCGTGCCGTTGCGTGAGTTCGGTCTGGGTAGCCCCGCGAACTCCTGAATAACTTGTTCATCCAGACTCAGGATGCCTACGCCTCGCTCAAGGACGACACGGTAAAGGTTTCGCTGGAAAGCGAAACGCTCAAGCGGGTTCCGCTGCATCACTTGGGCTCGATCTACGCTTTTGGGGTCGTCCACATCTCGAGTCCCCTGATGATGCGGTGCGCGGAAGACGGACGCGCGGTGGTGTTTTTCGACCATGGCGGGCGATTCAAGGCGCGGGTCACGGGAAAGACGAGCGGGAACGTGCTGCTGAGGGCCGCGCAATGGAGCGCGGCGGGGGACCGAGGGCGGTGCTCCTCGATCGCGCGGGCGATGGTGGCGGGAAAGCTTCAAAACTCGCGTCAACTCTTGCTTCGGGGCCGCAGAGATGCGAAGACCGAGATGGCGAAGGAACGGATCAGCGTCGTGATCGACGACCTCTCAGACTACATCGTTCAGCTTCCGGAAGACCGGCTGTTGGACGATCTTCGGGGGATCGAGGGCATCGCAGCCCAGGAATACTTCGCGGTGTTCGATCACTTGATCCATGCGTCCTCGAAGGACTTCAGTTTCGTGATCCGAAGCAGAAGGCCGCCTCGCGATCGGATGAACGCGTTGCTCAGCTTCCTTTACAGCTTGGGTGTGACAGACTGCGTTTCGGCTCTGGAGGGCGTGGGGTTGGACCCGCAGGTGGGGTTTCTCCATGCTTTGCGGCCGGGTAGACCGGGACTTGCTTTGGACCTGGTGGAGGAGTTTCGGAGCGTCATCCTGGATAGACTCGCACTGACCCTGGTCAACAGGCGACAGATTCTTCCGGAGGACTTCGAGGTTCGCGAGGGCGGTAGCTGCCTGCTCACCTCCGACGGCCGGAAGAAGGTTCTGACGGCATACCAGGAGAGGAAGCGGGAGGAGGTCGCGCACATGCTTTTCAAGGAGGCGGTGCCGGTCGGGCTGCTGTTCCATATCCAGGCACGCGTGCTCGCCCGGACGGTGCGGGGGGAAATCCGGACGTATCAGCCTTATCTTCCGTCATGAAGTTCAGCCGCGCGCCGAGGTTCGACATTCTTGTCTGTTACGATGTCGAT
>CAZUFQ010000197.1:1930-9612 GCA_964618735.1 uncultured Enterobacteriaceae bacterium | reverse complement strand
GGTTGGGGTGGTGTGGGGGAGGCAAGTCGGGATCAGGCCTGTTTCAGTGTATTTGTCCGCCAGATAGGGAACGATGGCCATGTATTCTGTGGGCACCAGGTCGCCGTCGACCAGCACCGGCAGCTTTCCTGCGGGGTTGAGTTTCAGAAATTCCGGCCGGCGGTGTTCGCCGGCAATCATATTGACGGTGACGGATTCGAACTCAGCGCCGAGTTCCTGGAGCGTCCATCGCACCCTAATCGAGCGAGTGGGAGCAAACTCGTATAATTTCATCGTATCCTCCATTAATGTCTGCGGCTCGGGCTCCGTCGGAGTGAGCCGCTCATAGCGACTTTGCAACATCCGTGAGAACTCATGAGTGGCCGCCTCCCGAATGAACGGTGCAGCCGCAAGTGGGTGCATGATACCGGCCATTCCCTTCGACCGTCCCGCCTTTGCCGTACATGTTCCTGGGCCGCGCCCAATCAGTCAGTGAGTGATATGGTCCGGTCTCGTTTCGCCCTTTCGGCGTCACGTCGAGATAGCCATAGACGCCAAGGAATTGTTCGCCGCCCCGGCTAAAAGTCGAATAGGTATGGAAGATCTGACCGTTTTCATCCTTGTAGAAAACGCTATCACCGGAGAGGTCTGCGATTCCGGCCGCCCATTCCGGGGCTTGTTGGAAATTGTAGAGAGCGCGACCGGACGCAACCTGCTCGGGCGTGAACGAAACGTTGAAGTCATAGTTGAAGTCGCTGTGATAAGACGAAACCCAGGGGAAGCGCCAACCCATGCGTTTGCGGACGGCTTCGATCTCTTCAATCGGCGCGCGCGCCACGGCTACGTAGGTCACGTCGTGGTTTTGCAGATGTTCGAGCAAACCCTCGACATGGTCAACCTCAAGTGAACACCCGACGCATTGATGTACGGCGCCGGGCCCCATCATGAAGTGCTTGAGGAAAAGCTGACTCCGTCCGTCGAATAGTTCGGCGAGCGTGATCTTGCCGGTAGGGGCGTCGAAGACATACTCCTTTTCGATCTTGACCCAGGGCAGCGCACGCTGCTCGACGCTCAGGGCGTCGCGCGTACGGGTGAGTTCCTTTTCCTTGACCAGTAGCGCCTTGCGGGCGCTCAGCCATTCTTCCCGAGTTACAATCTGATGCTGTTCCATAGTCTTATCTCCTTGCAAAAGGTTCATGTCCTCACAACAAAGACGGATCGAGCCCACTAAAGGATGCGGGAAGGGGCAGCCGTCTAAGTTGTGTACTCCCAAATGATCCGCTTTTCTTAGGATTGCTACTTCTGTCCGCTGGTGCATGATCAGACCTATAGAAACGCTAGAGCAAGATGTGGGGTGGCAGATGGACAAGAAAGCACGGCGTGCGGTCCCCTCGCCCCTTGGGGGAGAGGGCCAGGGTGAGGGGCAAACCCGCTTTCGGCACCCTCTCCTGTCTCCTCTCCCCTCAAGGGAGAGGAGAAAACCTCGACATTGTATATCCACATCTTGGTGTGTTTTCCCTATAGTAAGTTTTCGCTCCATGACTGCGATGACGTGACAATCCTGTCCTGAACGCCTACTCAATCGTTTCGGGCCGATTCAGCAAGGCATTGAACACCGTTGGCGGTACGCGCACGCGGTCATCCTTCTCATAAAGATTACGCAATTCCGTGAACGAGGCGTCCGGTTCTCGCGTCAGCGCAGCAAGACTATCGAAGAAGGCAAGCTGATCGTCAGAAATCGGTTCATTGGGAGGCGGCATAGCGCCCCAGACATCCCACGGCAACATTTCCATTTTGTTGAGCGCGGCTACATCGCGCACCAGATTCCCGGCGACAAACCACAATCCGCGCAGATTCGCGAAGCCGATGCCAAACCTTGCAGGATCGGCCTTTCCTGTACGACACAGCTCCCAGGCGTCGCCTGCGACGAGGAAACGATCGCGGGGTACATTAAGAATGTTGAAATCAATGCGCAGTTTTGATCGCCAGACCTCATCTAATTGTGCATCGACGAGCACCCAGCTAGCTTCGTCCGCGTTCCAGTATTCGCACACCCAGTGATCCTCATAGTAACCGGCGTTGAAATACGCGCCGAATCCGCACCGCGACCGAGCGGGAACGCCCTTGGCGCGCAACAGGGCGACCAAAAAGCGTGTGAAGTTGTGGCATCGGCAAGCCAGTCGTCTATCTGCTGCACGAGCTATGGTAAGCGGTTGATCGTCGAGCGCCAGCAATTGTTCTAACATCTGCTCGAATGCACGTAGGTGAATTTCACTCTGGCGCGCTTCCGGAAGCGTGACGCCGTAGAAGTCGGCCGCGACCACGTCATAGATCCCCAGTCCCTGAATGATATGAACAAGTTCGTCCACAGAGTTCGGTAAATCGGCGAGCCGCGCCGCGTAGCGACCCGCTGATGTCAGCAATGCGGGTTGTGCATAGAATTTGCGTATCGTCTCTTTCATATTCATCGCATTCTCCTTACTGGGCGACCACACTGCCGGCGCGCCAGTCATCTCAGCAAAATCGTCCATCTCACGCCTGGGCCAAGTATGCGGCAAGACGGTCTAGTGAGCTGTTCCAGCCGCCTTGATGTGCATCGCGGGCAGTGACCGACTCGAAGAGGGCTTGGTGTAAGGTCAGCTTTGTCTTTCCTTGGTGCTCCTCGAAGGTTATCGTCAGCAGTGTTTCGGGGCTGGTGGGTTTGCCCTGTGCGTCGGTCCATGCTCCTGCCATAACGAGCCGCTCCGGCTCCACAACTTCGCGGTAGACGCCCTGCGACCAGTGGTCGTCGCCCTCGGGCCCGCGCATGTGAATGCGATAAGCGCCGCCCGGTCGGATATCGATTGGGCCGACGATTGTGCTGGTGAAGCCTTGCGGGCCCCACCAACGCACTAAATGTGAGGGATCGGTCCAGACTTTGAATACGAGTTGACGTGGCGCATCGAAGAGGCGAGTGATCACGAGCTCACGATCCGGCGCTGTTGTAGCGGCGTTATTTTTTGCGGCCATGTTTTTTCTCCTTTTCCTGCAGCTCGCGCAGATACTTCTCCAGGTGATCGAAGCTCTGCTCCCAGAACCGGCGATAATGCTCCAGCCAGTTGGCGGCCTCCTTGAGCGGACCCGCTTCAAGCTGGCACGGCCGCCACTGGGCCTCACGCCCGCGCGCGATCAGGCCGGCGTGTTCCAACACCTTGAGGTGCTTGGAGATAGCGGGCAGGCTCATTTTGAAGGGCTCGGCCAGTTCTGTGACCGAGGCCGCACCCGAGGCGAGGCGCGCAAGGATCGCGCGCCGGGTGGGATCGGCAAGGGCTGCAAAGGTAGTGCTGAGGTGATCCATCGACATTTATTATTCACCCATTTAGTTAATTAACTAATAAGATAAATACACTCAAGAATGTTGATCTGTCAAGCGGCGTATGGGTTCTTTTTGAAAATGCTATGGATGAAGCGAAGCAGTAGCAGAGGCGCTTCATGGCGAACAATTGTTGCTGCGAGCTTTTCCTTCTATGAGGAAACACGCCAAGATAGGAGATGCGGAGAGGGGCCTTTTGCTCCTCTCCCTTAAGGGAAAAGGACACAGGAGGGGGTGATCGTTGCAGCTATCCCCTCACCCTAGCCCTCTCCCCCAAGGGGGGCTTTGCCTCAAAAGTCGGGCTCCCACACAAGATGTTGGGCTCCCGCAGTATGTACCCGGCAACCGGTAGTAGTCTTTTTGACTTTTTGGGCAAAGCTCCCAAGGGGCGAGGGAACCGGAAGCTGAGAGGGCTCACAGATATGTCACTCCACCTCTTGCTGTGGCGTTGCTGTAACTGGGGTGGCCAGTGATGGTTGATTTGCTACGCTGACGCGTATTATGGAAACGGGAGGGAGAATGTATGGCTCACTCACGAAAACTGCGATTAGGCGCGTTCATGCGACCGGTCAGCATACATACCGCTGCGTGGCGCTATCCCGGGGCGTTTCCAGATGCGAACTTTAATTTTGCGCATTACAAACGCTTCGTCCAAACGTTGGAGCGTGGCCGTTTTGACGCTTTTTTCATGGCCGATCACCTCGCGGTTATGAATATGCCGATGAACGCACTGAACCGCAACGCGACGGTCACGTCCTTCGACCCGTTGACGCTGCTCCCGGCCCTCGCTGTCGTGACGGAGCATTTAGGGCTGATCGCCACAGCTTCCACGACTTATAACGAGCCGTACCACGTCGCACGGAAATTCGCCTCGCTTGACCATATCAGCGGTGGACGCGCGGGCTGGAATGTTGTTACTTCTGCCAACCCGGGTGAGGCTATGAACTTCGGCCGTGAGGAACACCTGGAGCATGGAGAGCGCTACCTGCGCGCGCGTGAGTTCTTCGATGCTGTCACCGGTTTATGGGATAGCTGGGCGGATGACGCCTTTATCCGTAACGTTGAGAATGGCGTCTATTTTGATCCCGAGAAGATGCATGTACTCAATCACAAGGGGCCCCATTTCTCCGTGCGGGGTCCGCTCAACGTCGCCCGCCCGGTCCAGGGGTGGCCGGTCATCGTCCAGGCCGGAGCGTCAGAGGCCGGACGCCAGCTCGCGGCTGAGACGGCGGAGATCATATTCAGCGGCCCCAACAACCTTGACGACGCGCAGCGATTCTATGCCGATGTGAAAGGCCGACTCCAAGCGCTTGGACGGTCCCGTGATCACTTGAAGATCTTGCCGGGCGCTTTCATCGTTGTAGGCGACACTGTGGCCGAAGCGCGGGCAAAGAAGATGCGGCTGGACAGCCTGGTGCATCCGGATAGCGGCATTGCTACCCTCTCCGTCCAGCTCGGGTTCGACGCCTCCGGCCTGGACCTGGATGGCCCGTTGCCGGAGATCCCCGAAAGCAACGCCAGCAAGAGTGCGCGACAGAAACTGGTAGACATGGCAAAGCGAGACAACCTGACGGTGCGGCAACTCGCCCAGTATGTCGGCGGCAGCTTCGGCGTTCTGGAAATCGTTGGCGCCCCCGCCATGATTGCCGATCAGATGGAAGAGTGGTTGGAGACAGAAGGCTGCGACGGATTCAACATTATGTTCCCGTATCTACCGGGGGGGCTCGACGACTTCGTTGATCGCGTCGTGCCGGAGCTGCAACGGCGCGAGCTGTTCCGGCGCGAATATGAAGGAACAACACTGCGCGAAAACCTCGGTCTGCCGCGCCCGCGGAACCGCTTCTTTTGATATTCACGTTCGACTGTCAACCAAACAGGAGGGTACTATGATCAAGAGTACTGACCGAATCTTGACGACTCACGTCGGCTGCCTCCAGCGTCCACCTACAGTGACGCAATCTCTTGTCAACGAAGTAAACAAAACCGCATCTGCCGGAGAGCTACTGAAATCCGCGGTGGCTGAGGTAGTCCGCGCGCAAGTAGAAACCGGTATCGATATCATCAACGACGGAGAGTTCGGGAAGTCGATCTGGCAATGGTACGTCACGGAACGACTGACCGGGCTCGATCGACAGCCATATGACAGCCCACTCTTCAAAGGTCGCGACCGTGAGGAATTCGGCGACTTCTATCAGTACGCCGATAAGACGCCAGGCGTCCTCTTCTATGGCGAGGATGCTGCTTTCTGGGGGGCGGTCTCGACTCAACCAGTGTGCGTGGGGCCAATCTCCTATCTCCCGGCGGCGGTCGATCGCGACATCGCCAACCTCAAGGCCGCCCTGGAAGGCGTCAACAATGTCACTGAAGTCTTCATGCCCGTCGTCGCTCCGGTGAGCGCTGAGATCGCTATGGCCAACAAATATTATGCGAACGACAAGGAGTTTCGCCAGGCAATTGCCGAAGCGATCAAGGAAGAGTACCGAGCAATCGTTGATGCGGGGTTTATGTTGCAGGTCGATGATGCGTGGATTCCTGCGTTGTGGGATAGAGAGGCGAACCTCGACCTGACAACATATCGCAATTTCTGCGCGAGCTGCATCGAGGTGCTGAACTATGCCCTTACCGGCATTCCTGAAGACCGAGTGCGTTATCATCTGTGCTGGGGCAGTTGGCATGGGCCCCATGTTACTGATGTGCCATTGGCCGAGGTCATCGATCCCATGTTGCAGGTCAAAGAGGGAACGTACGGGTTAGAGGCCGCTAATCCGCGTCACGAACACGAATATCACCTTTGGGAAACCGTGAAGCTACCCGAAGGTAAAGTGATCGCCCCAGGCGTCGTTACGCATTCGACCAACGTAGTCGAGCACCCCGAGCTAGTGGCGGAGCGCATCATCAGGTTTGCTGAACGGGTGGGGCGAGAGAATGTGATCGCGAGCACCGATTGCGGCATGGGCGCTCGTATCCATCCACAGCTCGGCTGGGCGAAGCTCAAGGCTTTGAGCGAGGGCGCAAAGATCGCTTCAACGCGGCTGTGGGGATAACGTCTAATAGAAGCCGTTCAAATCAATCTCGTTCTAGAATAGCACCTGCTGCTCTCTCAGCCGGGCAATGTCATCATCTGTGTAGCCCAGGACGTCACGCAGCACTTCATGGGTATGTTGCCCGAGTAAGGGAGCGGCAGACCGCACCCCATTGGGAGCGTTGGTGAGAACCCACGGAATCCCAGTGTGTGTTTGTACTCCGACTCCTGGATGCGGTAAGCGCACAAAAAAGCCGCGGGCATTCAGCTGCTCGTCCTCCGCGAGATCTTTACTGCTCATTGAGGGGAACGCGGCAACGCCCGCCGCCTGCAACATGCGCGTAATCTCCCAGCGGTCATGTTGTTCAGTCCAGGCCGTAATCAATTGTTCCAATTCATCTTCGTGGGCTTTACGGTCACCCGCCGTATGGAAACGCGCGTCTTCAATCAATTGGGCTTGGCCCATCAGGCGACACAGCGCTTGCCATTCTTCTTCCGTACTGCAAGCGATTGTGACCCATCTATCCTCTCCGAGACAGCGAAAACAGTTATGCGGAGCCATCCAGATGTCGCGGTTCCCTTGCCGCTGCGGTTCAACGCCATTCATGGCGTAGTCCATCCATCCTTCCGCCGCCAACACCGCTGCAGCGCTCCAAAGCGCCACATCGATATACTGGCCCTGTCCGGTGTGCTTGCGTGCAGCCAGCGCGGCGCAGACCGCCATCGCCGCAGAGATGCCTGCATTAGGATCACCGATCGACACGCCCAATTCTTGCGGGGGCCCCTCTGGATAACCTGTTAACGCCGACAATCCTGTTATCGGCGGTATCGCCGGGCCATACCCCATGTAGTCTTTGAGCGGGCCAGTATGACCGTAGCCAGAGATGGAGACCATGATGAGATCAGGCTTGAGCTTCTTGAGTTCTTCATAGCTCAGCCCCAGGCCGTCCATCACTCCGGTGGCGAAGTTCTCGACAACCACATCACAATGCTGGATGAGCTCTTTGGCCAGCGCGATCCCCTCCGCCTTCCCTAGATTTAACTCGATGCTTTTCTTGCCTTGGTTCCATTGGTTAAAAGGGCCGGAACTATCGATCCCAGGCTTGACTCCTTTGGGCGAAATCGGTAATCGTCGCATCAGATCGAGATGCGCACGCGATTCAACTTTGATGACCTCGGCGCCGAGATACGCCAGATGCATAGCGCAATACGGTCCCGCCCACACCCAGGAAAAATCCGCCACGCGAACGCCTTTCAGAGGAAGGCAGGTTCTAGGGACTGGGTGTTGGGCGGTAAAGGCTAGAGGGGGGGAACTTGGAACCTGGAACT
>CAZUFQ010000197.1:0-1920 GCA_964618735.1 uncultured Enterobacteriaceae bacterium | reverse complement strand
AGAAGAGGCTTGAGGCTCAAGGCTTGAGGCTTGAGGGATAGAGGATGGGAGGGAATTAAGCACTTCTTCATTGTGTTCGCCGAGTAAAGGCGCAGGGCGGCGTATCTGCCACCACGGGGCCTGCAATTGGTAAGGTGGGCCGCAATGGACCAACTTCCCAGCGCGTGGGTGGGATACTTCGACAAAGAAATTACGGGCGCGCAACTGTTCCTGCCGCGCTAGCCCTGCCATCGTCAATACCGGCGCAAAGCAAAGTCGTCGCGCTTGCCCAGCATGAAACAGTTCTTCCACCTTCCACTGTCGCGTCCATTCTTCTACGTAGATTTTCAGCGCGTCTTGATTTTTAATACGGCCGGTGCGATCAGCGAAAATCTCCCACTTGGTCCACTCCGGGTTGCCCATGAATTCGACTAAGCGCTCCCACTGGTCTTCTTCTGGGACCACGATGAAGATGAGGCCGTCCTGGCACTCATACATACCCCATGGATACATGTATCGTTGCCCCAGGCGTGAGGCGATGCGACCTAAGTAGCTATAATAGACAAACCCTTGTTCGATAAATGAAGCAATGAAGGCCTGAATGGAGAGATCGATGTGTTCTCCTACTCCTGTGTCCAGCGCGCGGCAATAGGCGCCAAGGGTGGCTGTGGCGGCTGCGAGGCCGCCTTGAAATTCACATTGTTGACCGAAGGCCTTGAGAGGGGGGAGTTCTGCTCGCTCTAAAGCGCCTGGGCTCAACCACGCCCAGCCGCCAGCGTGCGAGAGCGTCAAATCATGAGCTTTGTAATCCTTGTGCGGCCCCGTCAGCCCAAACGGGGAAATCGAGCACATCACCAACCGTGGGTTTATGGCGCGAAACGCCTCATAGTCGATTCCTCGCGCCGCCATCTCACTGGGAGGATAGTTGTGTACGAGGAGGTCAGCCCACGCCACGAGCCGCAGCAGTTCGTCGCGCTGGCGGCTTAGATCAAGCGTGACACTGCGCTTGTTCGTATTGAGATAGAGAAAGAGTCCGCTTTTCTCCGGATCGACGAGTCCGCCGGGAAATGGTCCACGTAGACGAGCCGCGTCCCCGTTGGGCTCTTCGACTTTTACCACATCGGCGCCGAGATCGGCCATCAACTTGGTTGCCGATGCGGCGGACGCCAGATTCCCCAGCTCTAATACTTTCACTCCTTCGAGTCCGTACATGCTCGTTTCTCCTTGTACGCAAAACAATGGAACACCGAATCGAGAAGACAATAGCGTACTTCATCAGAAAACGCTTCCCCGCGTGATTCCTATTAAAGAGGAGAGAATCTCTTCCTATGTCTATCTCATCCCAGTCCTCATTGACGAAAGCCGTAGCGGCTGTCGAGAGAGTTCCTCCGCCATGCTGCATGGAGACTTAGCCAGAGTTCTGAAAACCCTGGAGGAAGGCGTAGCAAATCGTGAGCATGCGGAATTTGTCCAGCGCATGACTCAGACCGCCTGAGATTCGGCATCACTTCGTCTTCTTTTTCGCTCTAAGTGCAGGCTTTTCTTCGAACGGCAAGCTAGGACACGTCGCTCGGTAAGATTCAATATCCCCGATATACTGCCGCCACTCCACGTGTGTAAGGTTGCGATTCGCAATACGACACGCACGATCTTGCCACGACTTAAAGCTGACGTCCCACAAGAGCAGAGTCCTGTCGCCACTGCCTGAGGCTAGGGTCTTGCCCTCGGGACTAAAGGCGACGCTCCACACGGCGTCGGTGTGGCCAGTGAGGAGTTGGCCCAGAGGCTGGTGCGTGGCTACATCCCACAAGATCAGAGTTCTGTCGCTACTGCCTGAGGCTAGGGTCTTGCCATCGGGACTAAAGGCGACGCTCCACACGGCGCTGGTGTGGCCAGTGAGGAGTTGGCCCAGAGGCCGACGCGTGGCCACATCCCACAAGA
>CAZUFQ010000196.1:0-9615 GCA_964618735.1 uncultured Enterobacteriaceae bacterium | reverse complement strand
TTGATACTGGGTGGCGCCGGCCTTTCTCTGTTTATCGCCATTCGTAGGAGCATTAGATTTCTCTTCTTGCTCGGTCTGCTTGTTGTGTTCCTGACGACCATCTTGCCTGAGCTCTCTAAGCGGTATGAAAACAGTCCGCTGCCGGCGGTGGTAAAGGAACTCATGCGTAAGGGAGCCGAAGTAACGCAAGATCCGCCGCCGTCAGAGCCGCCATCGCAAAACAAGGCCAAATAAGGAGGAGGTATGCAGCCGAGTAAAGATCGACCGTTGTCGGCTTCTATGTCACAGTATGAAAAAGGTGGGGTCGATATTGTTGATCCTACCGAGAATCTGAAACGTTATGTCTACTCCAACGTCTATGAAATTGGAGCGAAGGCCAAGCCATACAAAAAAATTGCTGTGGCGAAAAATGGTCCGTATGTCGTCGAATGCATTGTCGCTGAAGGAGTGATGCCGCAGTGGAGGTTACAGCCGCACGATGAGTTCGTGTTGTGTCTCGAAGGAGAAGTACGAATCGATTTCATCGAGCCCCGAGTTGAACTTCCTGCCGGCGGGCATCCCGAAGTAAGCGGTGAGGAAATGGGGTACGTCCTCATGCGAGAAGGGAACCTCTGTTTGTTGCCCAAAGGAATGGCCTATCGGTTCAATGCCGCTCAGCGCTCATTGCTTTTGCAGCAGGCGAAACAGAGTGCGGACACCGTGCTGACATGGGAAGAGATTTGCGACGGGTGGAAATTGTAGGGTGCACTTGTGCACCGGATTTGTTGGTGCGCAGAGCGTACCCTACCGCAGAAGGAGACAGACCGTGCAGACATATCAAGAATTTCAACTAGGAGCCTTTCGCTTCACTCGTGACGATTACTTCGCCCATGTGTTTTTCCCGACGGCGTCAGGAAAACCTATGGAACACAAAATGGACATTGACGCGTTCCTGCGCCCGTTACAACGCGATGTTGCTTGGAGCTTCTTCTATGGCATGGTGAAGTTTGATGATGTCTTTGGCACAATCAATCACTATGGCACGGTTGAGGTGTTCGGCGGCAAATATCACAAAGCCCTCAAGCAAAATGGATTATGGCATGCAGAGGAGCTGAAACGCGGCGAGGTCGAAAAAGTATTCATACAGATTTTGGAAGATTGGGTGCCAGCGGACTTCGATCCATTCGCAGCGCCGCGTGAGACTGGATCGTCGATTGGACCCAAACGCGAAAGCAATCTAAACGCGATTCACCGCAAAAGAGTGGTGACGAATCGCATGGCGAAACAAGAAGACCGGCAGGACCCTGAATTCCCTGTGAATGCAGGCTTCAAGGGTATGGATTTCCAATATGGCGAGATGCACATCAAGCCTGGGCACGAGCAAAAATTTGGTTTGGTCAATCTCTATGAATACCTGGCGCGCTCGGATGTGACGTGGAATCCCTCTATTGTTTCTGTGCTGGAGCATAGTCTGTTCTGTCCGACGACCGAAGAACATCGATTACCAGTGAAACATGGAAACGATCGAGTAGAATGGTTTATCCAGCTCAACGGGAAGATCGATTGGGAAGTATGTGATCAGAATACGGGAGAGCTAAAGGCGTACGTCCAAATGCGCCCCGGCGACGTGTGCGCTATGCCGTCAGACATTCAGCATCAGGGGTTTGCACCGGAACGTTCAATGCTGCTCGTCTGGGAAAATGCCGATCCCAAAATGCCACAGAAGATCGCAAGTGGCGCTGTGCCGGGCGATCCGGATAAAATGGTAACTATGAAGGGCGAATAGGGGGACAATTATGGAAGTGGAAAAAAAGTTGTCGGAAATGGGACTTATGCTCCCGCCTGTGCCAACGCCAGTAGCGAATTATATTCCGGTTGTCCGTTCGGGAAATTTGTTGTTTGTCGCTGGGCACGGTCCATCTTTTCTGCAGGATGGAAAGCTCCAATATATTCGCGGGAAGCTAGGACGAGAGCTGTCAGTTGAGCAAGGATATGAAGCAGCAAAACAAGTGACGCTGAATATCCTCCAGTCCATTAAGGGAGAAATTGGCGATCTTGATAAGGTGCGCCGCATCGTTAAGGTGCTAGGGTTTGTCAATTGTACGGAAGATTTCCCGGACCAGCCTAAAGTCATTAACGGGGCTTCCGATCTCTTGGTTGCTCTCTATGGTGAACGGGGGCGACATGCTCGTTCCGCAGTCGGCATGTATCAGCTGCCGTTCGGCATCGCGGTAGAAATCGAGATGGTAGTAGAGGTCGAGGGGTAATAAGCACGGATAATCCAACAGAGCTTGAGAGCTGGCAAATGTAGAGGCCATGACAGCCCGTATCCAGGGGGGGCTGGCTGCGGGAGGCATCAAGCCAAAAGAGTAACACATACGCATGGAATCAAGGCAATCGTACAAAGATAAGGTGGACAAAACGCATACAGTCACCGCACCCGTGATGAATGGAATCCACACTGGGGCGATGATGGAAGCGAGTTCTTTTCTGATTAGTGACAACGCTGAATTTGTCGAGGCTTTATATCGGCAGTATCTGGCTGATCCAACTTCGGTCAGCGAAGAATGGCGAGACTACTTCGCTAGCCTTTCATCCCCCTCCCATTCCCTGCCAGAAAAAGGGAAGAGGGTGCAGCCCCAAGTCAGCAGCGATCTTGATATCGGGAAACAAGCGCGAGCGTTGCAGCTTATTCATGCCTATCGAGTGCGCGGTCATCTCAATGCACACCTCGATCCGCTCAACATATCTCCACGGCAAAGCCATCCTGAACTTGATCCGTCGTATTATGGGTTCACTGATGACGATATGGCCAGTGAGTTTCCGGTGGCCCGATTCTTCGGTATGCCGGCGCTAACGCTGCGAGGGATTCTCTCCACGTTGCGGGAAACCTACTGCGGGACCGTTGGCATCGAGTACATGCATATCCAAGATCCCGTGCAGCGCGGTTGGATCCTGGAGCAGTTGGAAGACAAGCGCCACCGCAAAGAATTGTCACCCGATGTCAAACAGATGATTCTCACCAAGCTGTATGCTGCGGAGACCTTTGAAACTTTTCTTCACACCAAGTTTGTTGGTCACAAGCGGTTTTCTCTGGAAGGGGCTGAGACATTGATTCCCATGCTCGACATTTTAATCGAGCACGGAGCCGCTCATGGTGTTGAAGAAGTCGTCATCGGTATGCCGCATCGTGGACGACTTAATGTCTTGGTGAATACATTAGGCAAATCTTATGAAGCGGTTTTGTCGGAATTCGAAGGCAATGTGGATCCGAGTCTGATGATGGGGTCTGGAGATGTGAAATATCATCTCGGGTTTTCGTCGGATTATCACACGAAGAGCGGCAAACGCGTACATCTCTCACTAACTGCGAATCCCAGTCACTTAGAAGCGGTCAATCCAGTCGTAGAAGGTCGGGTGCGCGCGAAACAAGACCGTACGGCAGACACAACGCGCTCTTGTATTATTCCGCTGTTGATTCATGGCAATGCTGCGTTTGCCGGACAAGGGATTGTGGCAGAAACCCTCAATATGGCGCATCTGCGCGGCTATACGACAGGTGGAACTATTCACATTATCGTCAATAACCAGATTGGTTTCACGACTGATCCTGAAGACGCTTATGCTGGTCCCTATTCGTCGGATATGGCGAAGGCGCTGCAAGCGCCTATTTTTCATGTAAACGGAGAAGATCCGGAAGCAATGGCGCGCGTAACCATGCTGGCGTTGGAGTATCGCCAAACCTTCAAGAACGATGTTGTGATCGACATGTTCTGTTATCGCCGTCATGGTCATAATGAGGGAGATGAGCCAAGTTTTACCCAGCCGCGCATGTACCGCGCTATCAAGAATCATCCACACGTCACGTGGCTGTACCGCGAGCGCCTCCTTGATCGTGGAGAGATGACGGCAGAGGCTGTAAAGGAGATTGAACAAAACTTTCGTCAACGCCTGCAAAACGCATTGAATACCGTGAAGGGCTCGCCGTCGACTCCACGACCCGATGTCTTTCACGGCGCCTGGGAGGGGTTCACTCGTTGTCATAACAATCACGTTGATACACGGGTGAAACAAGAACTCCTGGAATACCTTGCTCATCGGCTCTCCGTGTTCCCGGAACATTTTACGGTGAACCCGAAAGTGGACAAGCTGCTCCAAGCGCGGACCGAGGCTGTTTTGCAAAGCCAGCCAATTGATTGGGGACTGGCTGAACTGCTTGCATACGGCGCGTTAGTCTGTGAAGGATTTCCGGTTCGCCTGAGCGGACAGGATGTCGAGCGCGGGACGTTTAGTCACCGACACTCCATTCTTGTCGATTTTGATACCGGCATGAAATACTTTCCCCTCGCAAACTTGCGTGAAGGGCAGGCGCAGTTCAGAGTTTATAATAGTCCGCTTTCGGAATACGCTGTGCTTGGATTCGAATTTGGCTATAGCTTGGATAATCCGAAAACCCTGACTATTTGGGAAGCGCAGTTTGGTGACTTTGCGAACGGCGCACAGATTATCGTCGATCAATTTCTGGCGAGTTCCGAAGCAAAATGGCAACGCATGAACGGTCTCGTCTTGCTTCTTCCTCATGGCTATGAAGGGCAGGGGCCGGAGCATTCGAGCTGTCGTATAGAGCGCTATTTGCAACTGTGCGCTGAGGACAATATCCAAGTCGTAAACTGTACGACTCCTGCGCAAATCTTCCACGTGCTGCGGCGGCAGGTGAAACGGAATTTCCGTAAACCTTTGGTGGTTGCTACCCCGAAGAGCCTCTTACGTCATAAACTTGCGGTGTCGTCGGTGCATGAGTTGGCTGAAGGACAATTTCACGAAATTATTGATGAGCCATCCTCGCTTGATTCCCAGCGTATTTCTCGCCTGCTCTTTTGCTCCGGGAAAGTGTACTACGATCTCTTGGCGGAGCGAACGCGCCGTCAACTGGAGAACACAGCAATCGTGCGGATTGAGCAGCTCTATCCGCTTCCCTGCCACGAGCTGCCCAATATTCTAAAACGTTATCCTCAGGTGAAACATGTAGCCTGGGTGCAGGAAGAGCCTCGCAATATGGGCGCGTGGGGATTCATGCTGGAGCATTTATCTCCGCTGTTGCCGGCTGGGCTCTCGCTACGCTATGTAGGACGCGGGATGCAAGCGAGCCCTGCCGTTGGCTCTCAAATGATTCATCAGCAGGAGCAAGCTGCGCTCGTCGAGCAGGCGTTATCAGTGTAAGCAGTAGCCAGTAGTCGGTAGCCAGTAGTCAACATGAGAAAGAAAGTCTCTCTTTCTTATTTGACTGACTACTGAATGCTGACTACTGACTACTTTTCTTGAGGAGCCCTATAACTATGGATATTCTGATTCCCGCGCTAGGCGAATCGATTACTGAGGCGACTATTCTCCGCTGGCTCAAGAATTCAGGCGATGTTGTTGAACAAGACGAGGTCATCGTCGAAATCGAAACTGATAAAGCGACGATGGAGTTGGTCGCGCCAGAAGCCGGAGTGTTACGCATTACCAAAGGTGAAGGGGAGAAGGTGCAAATCGGCGACGTGATTGGTCAGATCACTGCTGGTGATGAAGACCGGAAAGCGCCGATTGGCGCCCCGGCGCCAGTTGTCAATGGACAAGCTGCAGCCTCTCCCACTCCAGCTGGAGCAGCTCCACTGAGTCCGGCGGTGCGGGTCATGGTTGAAGAACACGGGATCAGTCCCGGGGAAGTCACAGCCACCGGCCGAGGTGGACGTCTCACCAAAGGCGACGTACTCCACCATATTGAAGCACGTGCTCCAGCCCCTGCGCCGCCAACCGCGCCAACTCGCTCTCAGCCTCCTCCTGCCCCGAGTGCGTCAGCAAAGCGCTCACAAGCTTCGGAGGGTAGTGAACCACGCGAGCGGCGTGAGCCGATGAGCAATATCCGCAAGCGGATTGCCGAACGCCTTAAACAAGTGCAGAACACTGCCGCCATTCTGACAACGTTTAACGAAATTGACATGGCTGCAGCCATGGCCTTCCGTGCAAAATACAACGAGGCGTTCAAAGAAAAGCATGGCGTATCACTGGGGTTCATGTCTATCTTCGCCAAAGCCAGTGTGGAAGCGTTGCGCGCGTTTCCTGCGATTAATGCGGAGATTCGCGGCGAGGAAATCGTCTACAAAAATTACTATGACATCGGCATTGCCGTTGGCACGGAGAGAGGGCTCATTGTTCCAGTACTCCGGGACCTTGATCGGAAGGGAATGGCCGAGATTGAGATGGAGTTAGCAGATCTGAGCCAACGTGTGCGCGGCGGAAAAATTCGTGTAGACGAGTTGCAAGGCGGGACGTTTTCCATCAGTAACGGCGGCGTCTACGGGTCACTGATGTCAACTCCAATTTTGAATCCTCCGCAGAGCGGTATTTTAGGCATGCACAAGATCGAGAAACGGCCTATCGTGCTTGGCCCGAACGATGAAATTGTCGTGCGTCCGATGATGTATGTCGCGCTATCTTACGATCACCGTATCGTCGATGGGCGGGAGGCCGTGCTCTTTCTGCGACGCATCAAAGATTGCGTGGAAGATCCCGCACGGATGTTGCTCGGACTTTGAGAAGAGGAAATGAAGAACCGGAGAACCGGAGAATCGGGGATGCTGGGGTCCCTGGTTTCCCCCCTTGCTGCTTCTCCGATTCTTGTGCGGCGGCGCCCGCGCTTTTCGGAGGAGAAGAATGGCGGAGATACAACGTTTTGATGTCATCATTATCGGTTCTGGTCCTGGTGGTTATGTTGGCGCTATCCGCGCCGGGCAGTTGGGACTGAAAGTCGCCTGTGTGGAAAAAGCGCCGACCTTGGGCGGCACGTGTCTCAATGTCGGCTGTATTCCGAGCAAAGCATTGCTTGACTCAAGTGAATGGTTTTCCCAGGCGCAGCATAAATTTGCAGGCCACGGAGTTGTCTGTGACAGTCTTCGCCTGGACCTGCCGACGATGTTGGGGCGAAAAGATGCTGTAGTGAAAGGGCTAACCCAAGGGATCGCGAGCCTGTTTAAAAAACATGGCGTTGCTCGTCTGCAAGGCAGCGCCCGGTTTCGTGATGCGCAGACGCTTGAGATTACTGGGGAGAACGGCGAACAACAGATCGTGCAAGCCAAGGCGATCGTCATTGCAACAGGAAGCGAGCCGATCGCTTTGCCGTCATTGCCCTTTGATGGTAAACGAATTGTCAGCTCGACCGAGGCGTTGTGTTTTTCTCAGGCGCCGCAGCATCTCGTAGTGGTTGGCGGCGGCGCTATTGGGTTAGAGCTCGGTTCGGTATGGCTGCGTTTGGGCGCAAAAGTGACAGTGGTCGAACTGATGCCGCGGTTGATCCCCGGGGCCGCGGACGCACAGATCGCTTCTACTTTGCAACGCGCACTAACGAAGCAAGGATTCTCTTTCAGGCTTGGCTCCAAGGTGACTCAAGGAGTCGTTCAAAATGGAGAGGTCACGCTGACCGTTGAAGACAGTAAGGGCGCGCAAAGCGAGCTAAAAGCAGATCGCGTCCTGGTGGCGGTTGGGCGGAAAGCGTATGCAGCTGGTCTTGGCGCCCAGGAGATCGGCGTCGCCTATGATGAGCGTGGGCGCGTCATTGTAGACAAGCACTATCAAACCAACGTGCCCGGCGTGTATGCGATTGGCGATGTGATCGCCGGCCCTATGCTTGCGCATAAAGCGGAAGAAGAAGGCGTGGCGCTAGCGGAAATTTTAGCCGGCAAACCAGGACACGTGAATTATGAGGTCATTCCCGGCATTGTGTACACCTGGCCTGAAGTGGCGACAGTCGGACTCTCTGAAGAAGCGGCAAAAGCGGCAGAAATTACCTATAAGACTGGGACGTTCTTCTTTCTGGCGAATGGTCGTGCGCGTTGCATGGATGAAACTGAGGGATTAGTGAAGATAGTTGCCGACGCGAAAACCGATCGTGTCCTTGGGGTGCATATTGTCGGTCCACGTGCATCGGATATCATTGCCGAGGCGGTGATGGCGATGGAATTCGGAGCCTCCGCCGAAGATATTGCCCGCACCATGCATGGCCATCCTACTCTTCCTGAAGCGATTCGCGAAGCGGCGTTGAACGTTGAGAAACGCTCACGGCAGAGTTAAGGATGCTTGTCGCAATCAGACGCTTATTCACGAACGAGTTCTGCTACGAGGACTTCGTTTGCCGGTGTTTTCTCAAAAAATGTGAGCAGCAGCTTTGTTGCTTCGACCGTGGTGAGCTCCGCGCAACGACGGCGGAGCAGATGCGATACTTTTAGTGCAGCAGGATCAAGCAATTGATCCTCCCGTCGCGTGCCTGACTTGGCGATGTCAATCGCTGGAAAGATACGGCGGTCGGCCAATCGTCGATCCAGCATAATTTCCATATTCCCGGTGCCTTTGAACTCTTGGGCGATCACTTCATCCATGCGGCTGCCCGTGTCGATCAGAGCTGTAGCGATGATAGTAAGGGAGCCGCTATTTTCGATTTGTCTTGCCGCCCCGAAAAACCGCTTTGGTAATTCCAACGCGCTCGCGTCAATGCCGCCGCTCATCGTGCGTCCGGTCTGTGTGTTGAGATTGTGGGCGCGCGCAAGACGCGTAAGCGAATCCACCACAACCACGACGTCTTTCCCGGCCAAAGCTTCCGTTACTGCTCGTTCCAAGCACTGAGCAGCGACGGCTAAATGTTCCTCAAGCGATCGGTCATTAGAAGAAGCAAAGACTTCAGCTTTGACCGAGCGACGGAAATCCGTCACTTCTTCTGGGCGTTCGTCCACGAGAAGGCAATACAACGAGGCCATCGGGGAGCCTGCGCTGATCCCGAGGCATAGATCTTTTAAGAACGTGGTCTTGCCGGTCCGCGGCGGGGCAAGG
Source organism: uncultured Enterobacteriaceae bacterium (assembly GCA_964618735.1). Lineage (GTDB taxonomy): Bacteria > Desulfobacterota > Binatia > Bin18 > Bin18 > SYOC01. The sequence goes on along the minus strand of CAZUFQ010000196.1, from coordinate 774 downwards.
ATCAGCGCGCGCTGTCCAAAGCCGATAGGGCAAAGTAAATCAAGCACGCGCAGAGTCAGCGGCGCTTCGGGCCCCGCAAGGGGAATTTTGCGATTTGGCGCGAGGGCCACGAGGGCTTGAAACTCTTGAAGCGCTACCGAGGAGGCGACGCTTTTCGGAGCGCGTCCTCGCTGTTGTTGGCTATTCTTTGCGAAGCGTCGTTGTTCGTCCTGAGGTTGTTGATTTCTTTTCTTATGTCGAAACGGTGACCGCATCCCTCTCCCTTTCTTTCTTATTCCAGCGTACTCTTTTCTATTCCGCGACGCTACTCTTTTGCGCGCTAGCTGACAGTCACGCCTACGCTCAGCTATATTATGCCCATCATGAAACAGCAGACCTATCGCGTTGGTGTCGACATAGGGGGAACCTTTACTGATATTTTTCTTTTGTCTGAGAATGGCGACAAGGTTGCCATCGGCAAAGTGTTGACAACACCGCGGAATCCTGCGGAAGCCGTAGTCAATGGAGTACAGGCGCTCTTTGCGGAACAACAGATCGCGCCGGGAACGGTCACGCATCTCGTACACGGTACGACCCTGATTACCAACGCCATTATCGAGCGTAAGGGCGCAAAAACTGGCCTCATCACTACAAAAGGGTTCCGCGACGCTTTGGAAATTGGGCGAGAGCGGCGCTACGATATTTACGATATCTCGCTGGAGAACCCCGAACCGCTCGTGCCCCGCTTCCTCCGGCGTGAAGTGCCAATTGATCGGAACCGCATAGGCACCGAGC
>CAZUFQ010000195.1:0-9620 GCA_964618735.1 uncultured Enterobacteriaceae bacterium | reverse complement strand
TTTGGGAACGTCCTAGGCGAGCCTTTCCTTTGGGTGTCTCCAGCCTGGATACCCACCCTGGCGGCCCATCCAGTGGCGAAACTCTATTTACTCGCTTTATTCTCATTGCCGTTCTTCCACTGCGCGCATCGCATCCGCCACATCCTCTATGATTTCGGGCTTAGAGGACTGCAAGCGCCGGTCGCCATTGTTTGTTACGGCGCCGCCTTGGTTTCCACCTTATGGGCTGTGAGCGTAATTCTTGCGCTCTGAGAAGCGAGAGATTTTGAAATCTAACCTGTTCGCCTTGAGCGTGTCGACGGGCGAACAGAAATAAACCCACCGCAGACACTCCGGTTGGTCTTCCACTTTCAAAGGATCTGGTTTTGCGGTTATGGAGAGATCCTATGAGTCAGAAAAATGTCAGAATTGAAACGGATAGCATGGGAGCCGTTGAAGTTGCGTCCGATCGGTATTGGGGCGCACAGACTGAGCGGTCACGCACGAATTTTCCTATTGGCGTCGAGCACTTTCGTTTTCCTCGGTCGATTATTCGCGCATTGGGGGTGCTCAAAAAGGGCGCGGCGCTAGCGAATGGCGAACTCGGCGAGTTACCAAAAGAGAAGGTAGATCTGATCGTTCGTGCAGCGGATGAAGTGATCTCCGGCAAACTTGATGACCACTTCCCCCTCGTTGTGTTTCAGACAGGTTCTGGAACGCAAACCAACATGAACGCCAACGAAGTGATCTCGAATCGCGCTATTGAAATGGCTGGCGGCGAGATGGGGTCGAAGAAGCCGATTCATCCTAACGATGACGTCAATCGGGGCCAGAGTTCAAACGACACATTTCCCACGGCCATGCACATCGCGGCAGTTGAACAGCTCGAAGATGTCCTTATTCCCTTGGTGACTCGGTTACGCAACACGCTCCATGCTAAAGCGGAACAGTTCAAGCATGTCGTCAAGGTTGGTCGTACTCATTTGCAAGACGCCACGCCGGTGACGCTCGGTCAGGAAATCGGCGGCTGGGTGGCGCAGCTGGACGCCGCGCTCGCTGGCGTACGCCAGACGATTCCTGGTTTATGTGAGTTGGCGATCGGCGGAACCGCAGTGGGAACAGGATTGAACGCCCATCCAAAATTTGGTGATCTTGCGGCGGCGAAGATGGCGGCGGAAACTGGACGCCCATTTATCTCAGCGCCAAACAAATTTGCGGCGCTTTCCGCTCACGACGCGCTGGTCACAGCCAGTGCCTCCTTACGCACGCTTGCCGGTGCGCTCATGAAGATTGCCAACGACGTGCGTTGGTTGGCTTGCGGTCCTCGCGCCGGTATTGGCGAGATCATTATTCCCGAGAACGAGCCCGGGTCGTCTATCATGCCAGGGAAGGTGAATCCGACGCAGTCGGAAGCCCTGACCATGGTGGCTGTGCAGGTGTTCGGCAATGATGCTGCTGTCGCCTTTGGCGGCTCGCAAGGCAACTTTCAACTCAACGTTTTCAAGCCGGTGATGATTCATAATCTGCTTGAATCGGTGCAATTGATTGCTGACGCGTGCGGCGCATTTAATGATCATTGTGCGGTGGGTATTGAACCGAATCTGCCGCTGATTGAGAAACATCTGCACGAGTCGTTAATGACTGTGACCGCGCTCAACCCCCACATTGGTTATGATAAATCGGCGCAGATTGCCAAGAAAGCTCATAAAGATGGAACCACCCTAAAAGAAGCGGCGCTTGCGCTTGGCTATGTCACCTCCGAACAGTTTGACCAATGGGTGCGACCAGAAAAGATGACCGGTCTACAGTAAGACCGTGAGAGTGAGAGATGAGGAAGTCATGAACATCCATGAATATCAAGCCAAAGAAGTGTTGCGAAAATACGGTGTCGCGGTGCTCAAAGGAAAAGTCGCCTTCACGCCAGAAGAAGCGGAAGCAGCCGCCAATGAACTTGGCGGCGGTCTCTGTGTCGTCAAGGCCCAGATTCATGCTGGCGGTCGCGGTAAAGCTGGCGGCGTGAAGCTGGCAAAAACACCGCAAGAAGCCAAGGCGATTGCTGCTTCACTGCTGGGTAAGAAACTGGTGACGCACCAAACTGGTCCCGAAGGGAAAGAGGTGCAGAAAGTCTTTGTTGAGCAAGGTTGTGACATTGCCAAGGAGTACTATCTCGGCTTGGTGCTCGATCGGGCGACTTCGCGTGTGACCTTTATGGCCAGTTCCGAAGGTGGAGTCGAGATTGAAGAGGTCGCAGCGCATTCGCCGGAAAAAATTCTACGTGAAACCGTGGATCCGGCTGTAGGCTTTAGTGACTATGAAGGTCGCAAGCTTGCCTATGGTTTGGGTTTGCCAAAAGAGTCTGTCAACAAAGCAGTGGGGTTTATGCGTGGACTTTATCGCGCCTTTGTCGAGAGCGACGCCTCGATGACCGAAATCAACCCGCTGGTGCTGACCAAGTCCGGCGACCTCATCGCGCTCGACGCCAAAATTGGCTTCGACGATAATGCGCTTTTTCGGCATAAGGACATTCTGGAAATGCGCGACACTACGGAAGAGAATCCCAAAGAAGTTGAGGCCTCGAAGTTTGATCTCAGCTACATCGCGCTTGACGGTAATATCGGCTGCATGGTGAACGGGGCCGGGCTGGCGATGGCGACGATGGACATTATCAAGTTCTATGGCGCCGAGCCCGCCAATTTCTTAGACGTTGGCGGCGGCGCCACGACTGAGAAGGTGACTGAGGCGTTTAAGATCATCCTCTCGGATAAGAACGTCAAAGGCGTATTAGTGAATATCTTCGGCGGCATCATGCGCTGTGATGTGGTGGCCACTGGCGTGGTCGAAGCCGCGAAACAGGTGAAGTTATCCGTGCCTCTGGTCGTACGGCTGGAAGGAACGAATGTTGACCAGGGAAAGAAGATTCTCGCGGAGTCGGGCTTGAATATCACTCCCGCCAATGACCTTGCGGATGCGGCGAAGAAAATTGTTGACGCGGTGAAGAAAGCTGCCTAAAGGAGATGGTGCGTGAGCATTCTCGTTAACAAGAACACCAAAGTGATTACGCAGGGCATTACTGGCGCAACTGGTCAGTTACATACCCGCGCTTGTAAAGAATATGGAACCCAAATGGTGGCTGGCGTCACGCCGGGTCGTGGCGGAACGGACTTTGAAGGCATTCCAATTTTTGACACCGTAGAACCAGCGATGAAGGCCACCGGCGCGAACGCGTCTGTCATCTATGTACCTCCACCGTTTGCGGCGGATGCGATTATGGAGTCGGTTGATGCTGGAGTGCCGCTAGTCATTTGTATTACTGAAGGCATTCCCGTCCTCGATATGGTGCGAGTGAAGCGCTACATGCAAGGAAAAAGTTCTCGGCTGATCGGACCAAACTGTCCCGGCGTTATCACTCCAGGTGAGTGCAAAATTGGCATCATGCCCGGTTACATTCACAAACCTGGAACTATCGGCGTGGTCTCTCGTAGCGGGACGTTGACCTACGAAGCTGTGCACCAACTCACGCAAATTGGTATTGGGCAGTCATCGTGCGTTGGTATTGGCGGCGACCCTGTGAATGGGACGAATTTTGTCGAGGTGCTGCGCATGTTTCAAGATGATCCACAAACTGAAGGTATTGTGATGATCGGTGAAATTGGCGGGAGCGCTGAAGAAGACGCAGCGGCGTTTATCAAAGCCAATGTCACCAAACCGGTAGCCGCATTTATCGGTGGTCAAACCGCGCCCAAAGGAAAACGTATGGGTCACGCTGGCGCTATTATTGCCGGCGGCAGCGGTACAGCCGCCGAGAAGATCAAGGCTCTCAGGGAAGCTGGAGCGCATATCATTCCCAGTCCTGCTGAAATGGGGATTACCTTAGCGCGAGCAATGGGAAAAATGTAACTTGGTGTGAGGAAAGTTCGTGGATGTGAGAGTAGGGGCGCGGCATGCCGCGCCCCTACGTTTTTGGGGTAATGACAAAGAAATCTTCTAATCCAGATCTTGTGTTTCAGGCGGGCGAACGTTTCCGTCGAAAAAGTCGTTTCGCCGAAGCCCTTGACCATTATCGTCAGGCGCAATTCTTGTATGAGGCGGCTGGTGAGGCTGAAGGTTGCCGAGACGCCATGATTGGTGTAGGCGACTGCTTGCGCATGCTTGGAAAATTCACCCAGGCGCAACGCGCGTATCTCCATGCTGTGCAACTTTCGCAAGCACTTGAGGATCGCGAAGGACTTGCTGAGAGCTTGGCTGGTGTTGGTCTGAGCCTGCGCGCGCAAGGCAATCCTGAGCGCGCGCTGCCTTACCTTACTCAAGCGCGTCTTCTTTATGCAAAGGCGAAGGTTAACGAAGGAGAAGGCTTTATTCTCTGGGCCATCGGGAGTACGTATCGGTTTTGCGGCAACTTGCGCAAAGCGGTTGTGCACTTCCATAAAGCGCTGACGATCGCAGAACAGAATAATGATGAAGCCGGGAAAGGGTACGCCTTATGCGGTCTTGGCGGCGCTTCTCGTCTCATGGGTCGCTTTGATGACACCCAGCGTTTTTATCGAGCGGCAAATGAACTCTTCGAGAAAGAAGGCGATGTCTATGGCCGCGCCTACTCCTACTGTGGCTTAGGCAATGCTGCGCGCATGCGACGAGACTACGATGCGGCAATGAAACTGTTCACAAAGGCGGAAAAGTTCTACGCGCGCATCGGCGACAAGGCTAGTTTCGCCTACACCGTGTGGTCGATGGCGACCGTGCACAAAATGCGCGGCGACTACCCCCGGAGCCGAGATGCATTCACACGTGCACAGAAACTCTTTCGCGAAACCAAGGATCACCGGGGTTTGGTGTACTGTCGATTGGGAGTAGGGGAGCTGGCGTTTCTACAAGGACGAGCAAAGACTGCTCGAAAAGATTTTACATGGAGCTTAGAGCAGGCGAATTGTTACGGTTATCACGCTGAAGCGTGCCATGCGTTGGAGGGTCTAACGTTGGTTGATCCTCGGCCTGACTGGGCAGCGGTCAAGAAAGCATATCGAAAATGCGCTTTGTACTTTACTCCCCCGCCGCCGCCGCTGAATTTACCGTGATGAAACTACTGAAAACTTTCGTGCTCCTACGCACTTCGTGACAGCAGCCGCTCACGCACCTTTGCATCTGTGGCCAAGTCAATTGCCGTCCACGCCATGGCTAGGCCGCCATCAACAACCGCTTTGTCTGCTGCTTCGGTGATGCAATGGGCTGTGAATTCTGGTTGATGATTCACTGCCGGGAGCGAGTTAATGCCAATGGCCGGGTGAATCGACGGAATCGCCAGGGAGATGTTGCCCATATCGGTCGAACCTGCAGCGCGGTCGGTTGTCGCCGAGGTGCGAGCGATGCGACCTAACGCTTCGGCGTTGCGGCGGTACGCTGCGGCGATATCCGGGTCATGCTGCATTTCTGCGTATGGTTTTTGGCCGCCCAAGATATCTAGCTTAGCCCCGGTGGCCAACGCTCCAGCCTCAAAACAGCGACGCACTTTGGCGCGGATCTCCTCGAGGTCACGGACCGTTTTGGCGCGTACGATATACTTGGCCGCCGTGTGTGCGGGAATGATATTCGGCGCGTCACCGCCTTTGGTGATAATGCCGTGGATGCGATCTGTGGGACGAATATGTTGTCTGAGTAAACCAATGGCCGTTTGGGCGACAGTCAAAGCATCTGCCGCGTTAACGCCTACCTCTGGAAACGCTGAAGCATGCGCTTCTTTCCCAGTATAGTAAACCTCAAACATGGAAGCCGCGATGATAGGCATTTCAACAACGTCAAAAGGAGCCGGATGCACCATCATTGCTGCGTGCACGCCCTTGAAAGCGCCGCGTTCGAGCAGCAAGATCTTGCCGCCGGCGTCGCCCACTTCTTCGGCCGGAGTGCCAACTACACTAATGGTGAGGCCAACTTCGTCCGCTACTTGAGCCGCGGCAATCCCCGCCCCAGCCGCCATGGCGGCAATGATATTGTGCCCACAGGCATGTCCCACGGCTGGGAGCGCGTCGTACTCGGCGCAGATGGCGATATGAAGCGGGCCTGACCCGGCGCGGGCAATGAAGGCAGTTGGTAAATCGCACACCCCTGTTTCTACTGTAAAGCCGGCGTCAGTGAGCATCTCTGACAGCCAGGCGGCTGACTTTTCTTCTTCAAATCCCAGTTCGGGATGAGCGTGAATACGATGGCTGAGGGCGAGGAGTGAAGGCTGTTCACGAATAAAACGTTCTCGGGCTCCGGCTTTTGCGTCCATAGGTCCCTCCTGCTGGCGTAATCTACCTGTAATCGTATCATGGCGACGCTACCACGACCCTGGAGTTCTCGCAATGTTTAGTTGGCCTTGCTGCCCAGATGTGTCCGCGCTGCGTGACGAGTTGCAGAGACCGGCTGCATGTGATGTGAAAGAGATGAAAGCAATGACGGCAGACTTCAGTGGGGGAATTATCATGCAAACTCCTGGTATGCTCATCATGAGCAATATGGCTCCTGGTTCGATCGAACGCATAACCTCGTATGCGCAAACAGCTGAAGCCCGAGGGTTGCGGAATTTTCTCGTGACGGAATCGTTGACTGACTCGTTAGCTTTGACACAGCATATCGCGGCAAAAACTTCGCGCATTCAAGTGGGCACGGGCATTACAAATTTGTATTTACGTCATCCATTACTGGCCGCGCTCCACGTGTTAACAATTGACCAACTTGCTCCAGGCCGTGTTCTGCTTGGCCTCGGGACGAGTCACGTGCCGACGAACAAGGCGTATGGTATTGGTATGGACAAACCGTTGACTGCTCTACGGGAATACATCTCGACAGTAAAGAGCGTGTTCCGCGGAGAGTATGAAGGTTTTGCGCAAATGGCCGCTCGGGGGATTGCGGCTCCTCGCGCTGACCGAAACATCCCCGTATATGTAGCGGGAATTTCCCCGAAAAGCGTAGTGCTCACTGGCGAACTTGCTGATGGCAGCTTACCGCTTAACTACGCGCCACACGGCTTGAGGGAAGTTGTTGACGGTGTTGCTCAAGGCGCACAGAAAGCTGGACGTTCGCCTGCTGAGGTCTCAATTGCGTTCATTATGCACTGCTGCGTGTGTCCTGATCGCGCTATAGCTCTTCGTTCAGTAAAGCGTACTCTTTCATTCTATGGGCGGATGCCCTTTTATAACCGGCTTTTTGTTCGTCAAGGGTACGTCAAAGAGGCCGAAGCGATTACCGCTGGCTGGACCAAGGGCGACGCGAACGCCGCGGCAGACGCTATCTCTGATCACAAGACTGAGCAGATCGCCGGGTTGTGCTCGCCGCAAGTCTTTCAAAAGCAAGTAGAAGAGTTTGAGAAGGCTGGCGCTTCGTATGTGGTCCTCTATCCGACCGCGATTGATGGAGATTACGATCGTGGCGTGAAAGCGGTGTTAGCAGCGTTTGGAGGATAAACGCGTGGCTGATGAAGCAGAAAGTCGGGATGCCGTGCGGATCGACCGCTGGCTCTGGTCGGCGCGGTTCTATAAAAGCCGAGCGCTGGCGGCAGAGGCTTGTGATGGCGGCAAGGTCGAGGTAAACGGTCATACCGCCAAGCCGCACAAGCTTGTCCGTGTCAATGATAAATTATCTTTTACTCACCCTAGTGGCCCAAAAGAAATTACTGTCATCGGGCTTGCTGAGCGCCGTGGACCGGCGTCGGAAGCACGTCTATTGTATGAAGATCATTCTCCACCACCGCCGCCCCGAGAAGCACGGCCATTTTTTGTCCCGCCGCCGTTGCGGCCTGCTGGGTTAGGCAGACCGACAAAACGTGAACGGCGAGAGACTGAGCGGTTGCGTGGGCGCTAAGTTTCATGGCATTGAGAAAATGAGGGATGCATATGATTGACCTCCGGAGCGATACCGTAACATTACCAAGTCCTGCCATGCGCGAGGCGATGTATCATGCTGAGTTAGGAGACGATGTGATGCAGGAAGATCCCACCGTCAATCGCCTCGAGGAACTCGCAGCTTCGATCATGGGAAAAGAAGCCGCCTTACTCGTGGTGAGTGGAACGATGGGCAACTTGGTGTCTGTGTTGTCGCATTGTCGGCGCGGCGATGAAGCCATCCTTGGCGATCAATCCCACATCTTCAACTATGAAGCAGGCGGCGCTTCCGCGCTTGGCGGCGTGGTGTTTCATGCAGTGCCCACTGGACGGTTCGGTGAATTGGATCTGGACGCTCTTGCGCAGGCGATCCGACCGGCAGCTACTAATCTCCATTATGCGCCGTCGGGGGTGCTGTGTGTGGAAAGCACGCATAACCGCTGTGGCGGGACGATTCTCTCAGCAGCCTATCTGCAGAAGGTGCGTGCTCTTGCTGATCACGCTGGCATTCCAGTGCATCTCGATGGCTCTCGTATTTTTAATGCTTCGGTGGCGTTGCAATGTGACGTCAAAGAGTTCACGCGCTCGGTTGACTCGATCCAGTTTTGTCTCTCGAAAGGGTTGTCAGCGCCTATAGGATCATTGGTGTGCGGCAGCAAAGAGTTTATTGCCCGCGCTCGTCGTTTGCGGAAGATGGTTGGCGGCGGTATGCGCCAGGCGGGCGTCATTGCCGCTGCTGGCATTGTGGCGCTTACACAAATGATAGAACGTTTGGCTGAAGATTATCAGACCGCACGCCTTCTTGCTGAAGGCCTATCTGACCTGCCTAATATGCAGCTTGATCTTGACACTGTACAGACGAACATTGTCATTTTTGGTTCGAAAAATCCACCTCTTGAGGGATCACCTTTTGTACAGCGACTGGTGCAGGAAGGCGTTCATCTCGGCGACCTCGGCGATGGGCGGTTCCGTGCAGTGACCCACTATGGAATTAGTCAACGCGATATACAGACTGCTTTACCAATACTGCGGAGAGTATGGAAAGACACATTCGCTGTATAAGAAGGAGTCGAAGGAATGGCTCTTCTGACTGTTCCTGGCTCTAGACACGCGCCCAAACCTCCCTATAAGATGCGCGCCTCCGCACCGAAAAGGGATGTTTGCGAAGATAAATAAAAATAACTTTACTTTATTCAAGTAAGATGCATTGTTGATAATTACTGCCAATATTCGAGAGATCTGAGGTTATACTGTCAAAAGATCGTAAAATAATTTGACAAATCTGAAGAACTTGTACAGAATTACGGGGTGGTTCACATGTTGTCGTGCATGCTCGCTTGTCATTCTTGAGGGGGAGAAAACGTTCCTCTGTTTGTTGCGTTCGTTGTAATTGGTGCGAAGATTTAGAGGAGAGGGGTTTAAGTAAAGAAACCTTACTTTGTTCTTCCTTCAACCTGATCTTCCGTACCCCTGAGTAGAGGGATGAGTAGTGAAGCCTCTCTGAGAGAGACAGAAAGGAGGCGAAGCGTATCAGCATCGGGGACAGAGTCGGGTGGTGAACAAAAGAATCCGAGAGGGATCGGAATACAGGATAGGGAAACTGGCAGGTACAGACAGACCTGCACTTAATGTGAAGGGAGGAGGGACTATGCGATTGAAAGCGACCTCAATTTGGCGGCGAACGTGGCTGAGGATTGGGCTCGGACTCCTTGGAGTGGTCCTGTGGGGGACCTCTACGTGGGCGTCCACCCGCGTGGGCGACGACATAGAATTCCAAGCGTGGTATCG
>CAZUFQ010000194.1:7374-9648 GCA_964618735.1 uncultured Enterobacteriaceae bacterium | reverse complement strand
AACTTGTCCATGCTGGACTTCACCTTTATCTTCGATGAGACTTTCATCTGTCGCCAACTTCTTTGGCGCCGGCTCGCCTGCTATCATCGCCTTTTCCATCCCGGTCGGGGCGATCGGCACCAACATGTCTTTCACGCCGATCAGTTTCCATTTCATATACTGAATCTTGCCGCTGTAGCCGTAGGCGTCATCCCGAGCCATGATCGCCCCAAACAGCCCTTCCGAACTGTTCGACGCGGTCAGACGACGAACGCGGCGGATCGTTGGCACGAAGGCCCAAATCGACTGCCACATTTCTGGATCCGTGTGCCACCAAGTCAGGTTCGACACCCCCACGACGTCGTACGGAGAAGTGCCAAAGATAAGGTCTTTTTGATAGCAGTCGTCTGGATTGTCTGTTGGCCCCGAATGACGGCCGATGAACCAGTTGGCATAGGCGCCAAATTCCACCGAACGGTCAAAGCCCGTGGGAGTCGCCCACTTTACGGCGAGAAACCAGTACACATCATCAATTTGAAAACGCGCCACCTGATGATTGTACATGATCTTGTAGCCGGCCAAGGGGTCTTTTTCGTCTACGTTCGGGAATGGGAATCCGTACCAGAAATGCGGCCACGTCTTGGTCGCCGTCTCATACAGATACCCGTCGTCGGTTACGTAGTATTTACCCTCGTTGGCTTCGGAGCCAGCCTTGAACTTCTTGCTGTATTGATAATTCTCGTCTTTGACTTCGATGATTTCCGCCATGTACTGCCCGGCGCAGAACTTCTCCATAACGTGTTCTGGGAGAAGATCCTTCGCTTCTTGACAATTCGATTTATCCAGCTTATCGCCGGGCTTCAGCTCAGCGGAAGCCGGAGATGACACGAAAGAGAGACCCGCCGCGGCGAGTATCGCTAACCCCCATCGGGTCAAATGCGTCCATTGCATATAAGGTGTGCTCCTTATTTATTTTTGTCTATTTATTGAATTGTCCCCTGATCCCCATTGAACAGCCGTGTATTTGGACTGTGCTGAAAAGCTAAGGTGGATCCCTTCCCTGATGAACATCGCTTCGCACAAAATGCGCCCTCCTTACTCAAGAATCCCCAGAAAGAAGAACCTATTCCCTTTGCCGTCAAAAGAATGCGAAAACGAGTAAGTCTTTAGAAAGGGGAGGCTTTTCTTGGGGCTTAGATACGTGAGATTGCGCAAGAAAAAAAGGGCGTGCTGACGTCTATCAATTGTCTGGCCATGCGCCTGGCGATATGATTCAACATTCCTTGAGAAATGCAACAGGGAAGAAATACTATGGCTTCCTCTCCATCTGGTCTCACCACGTGGCAAGTGTTTCGCCTGATTTGGCATCTGCCTAATTTCATAAAACTCTATTGGCGACTGTTTCGGGACCGCAGGGTGCCGCTGCGCGCTAAGGCGTTGCTGGTTGCCGCTGTGCTGTACGTGCTCGACCCAATGGATCTTCTTCCTGAGTTTCTTTTTCCGTTCATCGGGACGCTCGATGATCTGGTGGTGTTTGGCCTTGCGGCCCGTTGGTTTATTTCCCTTTGTCCGCCCGACGTGGTACAGGAGCGGGTACGAGAACTTAGTAACGAACGGAAAACGTGAGGAGGACATTATGGCTTACCGTCCCACACTAATGGGCGTCAAAGGCATGGTTGTAACTGAACATTATCTTTCCGCTGAAGCAGGCATGCGGATTTTACGCGCTGGCGGTAATGCCTTTGATGCAGCAATCGCGGCAACTCTAGCAGAAGGCGTGTTGAATCCTCACATGCACACCTTCGGTGGAGAAATTTCCGCCTTAATGTACAGCGCGGCAGACCGGAAAGTCTTTTCTCTCAATGCTGACACCGTTGCCCCACGGGCGGCGACAATCGATTGGTTTAAGCAACAAGGAATTGGGCTGATTCCTTTTAACGGGGTGTTGGCTGCAGGCCCCTGCGCAGCGCCGGATGGGATGCTGACGACGCTCGAACGCTTTGGCTCGTTGAGCTTTGCCCAGGTGGCAGCCCCGGCGTTGGAACTGGCCGAAGACGGGTTTCCACTTCATAAAGCGCTGCGGGGACCAGCTCCAGCGTACTTGTTGTCTGACTTTTCAGTAGCTGGTAACGCCGAACACTTTCGCAAGAAGTGGCCTTCTTCCGCCAAAGTCTATCTCCCGGGCGGGCGTTTGCCGGACGTAGGAGAGATTTTCAAAAACCCGGACTTGGGACGCACGTTCCGTCGATTGATTGATGCGGAGCAAAAAGCCCAGGGGCAGGGACGAACCCACGG
>CAZUFQ010000194.1:5734-7274 GCA_964618735.1 uncultured Enterobacteriaceae bacterium | reverse complement strand
GGGCATAACAGCCCAGATTACATCCACACGATTGTGGAATCGATCAAGTTGGCGTTTGCCGATCGCGAACAGTATTATGGTGATCCACGTTTCGTTGACGTGCCATTGGCGGGGCTTTTGTCGAAAGAGTACGCCGCCAGCCGCCGTTCCTTAATTGAACCAGGTCGAGCTTCTCTCGCGCAGCGTCCAGGGAATCCACGCAACGGAGAAGCATTGCTCACTGGCGAAGAGATCTTTGCCGCGCGTAATTGGGGGCCCGGGACAGTGTATGTCACGGTTGTGGACAAGGATCGCAACATGGCGTCTTTTACGCCCAGCGGCGCGTGGATTCCGTCGTCACCAGTCATCGATGGTCTAGGCTTTCCCCTGGGCACTCGCGTGCAGACGTTTTATCTTGATCCTCGTCACCCTAATGCGCTGGTCCCGGGCAAGCGTCCGCGTACGACGCTGACGCCGACATTAGTCTTACGCAACGGCGCGCCATGTATGGTCTTCGGCACCCCTGGCGGCGATCAACAGGATCAGTGGACGCTACAATTTTTTCTCAACGTTGTTGACTTTGGCATGGAAGTGCAAGATGCGATTGAAGCACCGCGGTTCTCGACTGCGCATTTTCCCTCTAGCTTTTATCCACACAACGCCGCGCCTGGGTTGCTGCGCGTCGAAGGGCGGATCCCTGAACCCGTGCGGAGCGAACTCGCGACGCGTGGGCACAAGCTCGAAGTGAAAGAAGACTGGAGTGAGGGTGACGTGCTTGGCATCTGCGTTGATTTAGAGAAAGGGATCGTGCGGGGTGGGGCCGACCCACGTGGAGAACAAAGTCGACGCATGCCTTCGTACGCACTGGCGTGGTGAGCACGCTCCAGCCTTGTTAGCTTCTATGAACCTGAGAACGCGCCTCACGTTATGGTATACCGCCCTGTTGTCCGGCATGTTGTTGCTCTTCGCCGCCGCGGCGCTGACCCTGCTCGATAGAGGTTTACATGATAATGTTGACGCGTCTCTCAAGTCGGTTGCCCGCTCTATCGCCAGTTCGGTGCGTGACGCTCCACGGTCAGGTCCCAATCTGGAAGAAGAATTAGAAGCGTTATTTGGTCCCATCGCCGCCGAACGCTTTTACCGTTTACTCGATCCTTTTGGACGTCCGGACCCTCGCCTGGGGCCGCGCGGTCGGACGCAGTTTCCCTTAACTCCGGAAGCCCTGCAAAACGCCGAACACGGTCAAGAGACGTATCAAACCCTGCAATTACCAGGGGTCTCTCTCTCTCCCGTGCGTCTCTTGACCATGCCGATCATTGAGCGGGGGCATATTGTCCACTTTGTCCAGGTCGCCATGCCGCTCGATAGTGTGGAGAGCGCGCACTCGCGTTTTTTATTCATTCTCCTTGGACTCACTCCCATTGCGCTCACCAGCGCGGGGGTCGGAGGTTGGTTTCTGGCGCGGCGCGCCTTGGCGCCGGTTGACGTCATGGTCGAAACGGGACGGGAGATCAGCGCGCAAGACTTTGCGACGCGACTGCGCGGGCCGGAACGGCAGGAG
>CAZUFQ010000194.1:0-5724 GCA_964618735.1 uncultured Enterobacteriaceae bacterium | reverse complement strand
GGGTCCGGCTGGAGGCGCAGGTGCAGGAGGGCCCGCCGGTTGACGGGATGGTCGAAACCGCACGGAAAATCAGTGCGCAAGACTTGTCGCGTGGACTCGACGCGCCGGAACGGAACGATGAACTCGGACGTCTCGCTGAGGTCTTGAACGACATGCTGGCCCGTCTCGAACGCTCTTTTGTTGCCGTGCGTCATTTTAGCGCTGACGCCGCCCATGAGTTGCGTACGCCGCTGACTATTCTGAAAGGCGAACTCGAGATTGCCAACCGAGCCCCGCAGAGCGAAGCAGAATATCAGCGCGTGTTGACGAGTTGTTTGGAGGAAGTTGATCGGCTCAGCACGTTGGTAGAGGATTTACTTTTCCTGGCGCGTTCCGACAGCGGCAATGTCACCCTTCCGCAAACATCCATCAATCTTGCCGAAGTGTTGGATGATGTAGCGCCGGCGCTTTCTGTACTTGCCGAAGAAGCCGGGGTGACGTGCACGATTGAGCCGGCGGACCCGGCCTGGGTGTGCGGGAGTGAATCATTGCTGTTCCGTTTGATTTTCAACCTTGGCGAGAATGCGATTAAATACACGCCTGCCGGTGGCGCGGTTCATCTCGGAATAAAAAGCGATTCAGGAAAAATCATGCTTGAAGTCGCTGACACTGGTCCAGGTATTGCGCCGGAGGAGCAGGAGCAGATTTTTAATCGTTTCTACCGTGGAGACCAGGCGCGAAGTCGCGGCGGCGTCGGCTTAGGCCTTGCCCTGGCGCGCTCTATTGCCATTATCCACAATGGCAACATTACAGTCGAAAGCCTTCCAGAAAAAGGCAGTTGTTTCCGCGCGGTGTTCCCGGCGATTGAGCCGCCGAGTGTTGCATGATGCCGTTTGAAGGAAATAGCTAATGAAGAGTGAATATGATTTTTCCAAGGCAGAGAGAGGGAAATTTTACCGCAACGAAGCTGAGCCGCTGTTTGTCGGCAAGGAACGACTTGACAAAGTGTAACTTAGGTATGAATACTGCTCAAGATTTTTACTGTTTTCATTTGCTGAACAAGATATACAGCAAGACGGAGCGTGGTAAAGCTAGGAGTTAGCTTTCGAGATAGACCGCCGCAGGGAATTGCTGGTGAAAAGAGCTGACGGAAAAACACATAAGGCGTAGGCATGCAGATATCACGTCTAAAAATAAAGAATTTCCGTGGTATTCAGACTGCGAGCGTTATCCTCTCAAAGCACTCAGTCTTAATCGGTGATAATAACACCGGCAAGACCACAATACTTGAAGCCATCGATCTGGTGCTCGGACCTGATCGTCTCAACCGAGTGCCCCCGATCGACGAGCACGACTTCTATCAAGGCAAATACCTTGCTGATGCATCTGCTGAGGATGTGGCCACGAGCGCCAAAGCTGAACAAGGTGTTGAAGCAGAGGGTGCCGATGATGAACGAGCTAAGGATGCAGATGTCCGGGCAGATGGTGATCTTACCGCTGAAGCACCGCAGATCGAGATCGAGGTTACCATTGCAGACTTGACCGAAGAGCAGAAGGGTAAGTTCGGTGACTACATCGAGTTCTGGGAATCGGAGACCGGTACCCTCTATGACCAGCCCAATCCGGCTGGTGTTGATGTTGCCTCGATCACCGAGGCGCTGCGAGTGACCTTCATCGGCTGGTACGACCTGGAAGAAGACGACTTCGAGGGGAAGACCTACTTCACTCGCAGTCTCTCCGAAAGTGACAACCCTGTGGGGTTCTCGAAGAAGGACAAGCAGATTTGCGGCTTCCTGTATCTTCGCTCTTTGCGCACAGGCTCCCGCGCCCTTAGCCTGGAGCGGGGCAGTCTGCTCGACCTCATTTTGCGCCTGAAAGAGGTCAGGCCACAGATGTGGGAGGACACGATCGGTAAATTGGCTTCATACTCGGTTGCGAATGACCCCGAACTGGGCATTTCCGGCGTACTTGAAAGCATCAACACTGCGCTAAAGAAATACGTGCCGAAAGAATGGGGGATCGAACCCCATCTCAAGGTGTCGAATCTGACCCGCGAGCATTTGCGGAAGGTGATTACCGCCTTCATTGCCACAGGCGAGGGCAGTCACGCAGCGCCGTTCTATCGACAGGGCACTGGGACCATAAACATGCTTGTACTGGCGATGCTTTCCCAAATCGCCGAAGACAAACAAAACGTCATATTTGCAATGGAGGAGCCGGAAACGGCTATTCCACCATACGCGCAAAAGCGGATCGTGCACGAAATCCGCAACCTCGCTTCGCAGACCATCTTCACCTCGCACTCGCCCTACGTGCTTGAGGAGTTCACGTTGAAGGAGACCATTGTTCTGGCGCGGGACCCGCATGGCGCGCTTCGTCAATCCGTGATCACTCTGCCCGATAGCGTGAAGCCAAAGCGCTATCGGCAGGAATTTCGTACCCGCTTCTGTGAAGGTCTGCTAACCCGCCGCATCATGGTCGCCGAAGGGGCGACGGAAGCTGCGTCATTTCCCGTTGCGTGCCGGCGTTTGGCGGAGCTAAAGCCTGACACGTATTCCTCCTTGGAAGCGCTGGGTATCTGCACGATCGACGCCGGTGGAGAGATGAACATCCCCGATTTGGCCAAGCTTTATCGTAACCTTGGCAAGCGGACTTTTTCCATCTGCGATAAGCAGACCGATGAGCAAAAGGCACTGATCGAAGCACAGGTCGAGGCCCTATTCATGCACGACGAAAAGGGTTTCGAAAACCTCGTCCTGAAGAACACCACCAAAGACGCCTTGAAGCGCTTCATCAAGCTGATCGACTGGCCTCAAGACCTCCAGCAGAAATACCCGGACCCTGAAGCCCAAGCGCAGGCTGCGATAAGCGACTACTTCGGTAGAAAAAAGGCAGATTGGGGTGTTGCTGATTTCCTCGCGCAGTGCACGGAGAACGAAATACCAGAATGGCTACGGGACGCCTGCGTATCCTTGAAGGCGATTTGCGAACCTACTCTCGTTGGTGATGCCGACGGCGGCGTGCTTGACTCATCCGATACGGCAAGAACCGAACCGGAAGCAGACGCGGATGCAGCTTACTGAGAAACAGCTGGAGATCATGAATGCAGAGGGCCACCTCCTCGTTACGGGAGGACCTGGCTCCGGCAAGACCACTGTTTCTATTCTTAAGGCCGCTCAAACCGCAGGGCGCGACCTGCGTCCAGGTCAGAAGATTCTGTTCCTCAGTTTTGCTCGTGCAACCGTTTCACGGGTTGTCGAAGCCATTGAATACGAGCAGCAGATTCTGCGTGAGCAAAAGAAGCGGATCGATGTCGAAACATATCATTCCTTCTTTTGGCGTATCCTCAAATCGCATGGATATCTGGTCGGCTTGCCGAGGCGGCTATCCATTCTCACGCCACCAAGCGAAGCGATTGCGCTCTCGACAGTCCGCAGCCGTTATGCAGCAGCATCCAAACTGAACGACACTGAGAAAGCGGAGAAGCGCGCGAACGAAGACGCGGAACGTCTAAGGCTCGCACACGATGAGGGCCGCGTCTGCTTTGATCTGTTCGCACAGTATGTGGGGTATATCCTGCATGGGAGCGAGCGTATCCGTAAGTTGATCGCCTCCATATATCCTGTCATCATACTTGACGAATTTCAGGATACGAACGCGGAGCAGTGGTGCGTTGTGCAAGCGCTTGGTGAGCACAGCACATTACTCGCCCTCGCTGATCCCGAGCAGCGTATATATGATTGGATTGGGGCTGATCCCGACCGCTTAACCCACTTCAAGGACGCATTTGCGCCGACAGAGGTGGATCTCAGCACCGATAACCATCGTAGCGCCAGAACAGATATTGCCACGTTTGGCAACGACGTCCTTAAGGGTAGTTTCCGGAAAGAGCCCTATATCGGGGTGCAAATCTATGGTTATTTGCCAAACGCCAGTCAGGCCTTTTTCTGCCTCGTGGCCACCACGTACAAAGCCAGACAACGTCTTGTCGCCACCGGTCGAAAGGGTTGGTCTCTCGCCATCCTCGTGCCCACGAAAAAGATGACGCGGCTTGTCTCGGATACCTTTAGGTCACCATCTGCGGGAGTGACCGAGATTCCCCATACCGCCGCGATCGAGATGGAGGGCGCAATATTGGGAGCCGAGATCATCGCCTTCCTAACGCAGCCTGATATCAATGGTCTCCACTTCGAGCAGTTTATCGGCCTACTGTGCAACTATTTTCACGGTAAAGGGGGCGATACCCCGTCAAAGGGCGATCTTCAGGAAGCCGAGAAAATCCAGAAGGCATACAGCGACTGGCTCGCCCAGCAACGGGCCGGAAAGGAAATCAAGAAGAGCAGTATCCTTGTCGCTATGATGGCTGTCTATGGCGTGACGCGCGAGATAGTCTTCACAGGGGATCCTGACAAAGATTGGCGTGTGGTGCGGCGAAGTCTGGAAGAAGGAACCTGCCCGCGGCTTAAGAGGCTTGCCGAAGAAGTACGAAATATCCGCCTTTTGGAACGAGGCGCGCAGTTGCGTCAGGATCTCTCGCAGGACTGGCGTGATAATGGGGCTTATGCCCACGCACTTGCCATCACCCAACAGGCTTTCGTGCAGGAACATTTCTCCACCAGCACCAAGCCTGAGGCCGGTGTGGTGGTTATGAACATGCACAAGGCTAAGGGTAAGCAGTTTGACGAGGTGATCATCTTCGAAGGTTGGCCGATCAAACGGAAGGGGCAACCTCCCTACAATGCAGACCGGATCGTCAGGTTCAATTCTCAGATTAACGATAACGACCAGGCTCGTCAGAATCTACGAGTCAGCGTTACGAGAGGAAAGCTTCAAACAACAATCCTAACGCCCAAGGGAGATCCCTGCATCCTTCTTTATGAGAGAAGTTAATCTTGAAAACAAGTTGAATGGGGTGTCTTTCTTGTGGTGTTGCGTGTGGAACTGAAAGTTAACAATGCTGTCAACTCGGCTTCAGGCTGACCCTTCTTCAATTATTGGCAAAAGCAATCGCGTAATGAACCAAGGACGCGTTCTTGGTGCCCCTTTAAAGCAACCGGGTATTTACACCGTCGCATATGTGGCAGGTTGCGTCAGATAATCAAGAATCTCCCCCTGCATCCGTTCAATCTCCAGTCGATAGCCGGAACTAAGAGCCTCCCACTCTTCAGGGTGCGCATTTCTGCGCAGTTCCTCTAGCAGTTGTTCCAAGCGAACAACCCGGTCACGTGTCACAAGCAGTTCTTGGTTATTTTTGGTCATAAAGGTATCTCCACAAGCATCTCATCGGCATGAACAAAGGGCGATCATATTACTTCTGGCCTCGCTTGCTGCGTTCTTTTTTTGAAGACTCCTCTGTTGGTTGGGCTAACTCATAAAACTCGTGGAGCTTGGCTTGCAGAAGGCGTTTATCAGGAAGACGTGTTTGATATTCGGCAATAAGCGTCGGCGAGAGCGTGCGACTGAGAGCATACTCGACTACTTCGTTATCCTTCGTAGCGCAGAGTAACACTCCGATGGACGGCTGTTCGTGAGGTTTACGTACGTCGCGATCGAGGGCTTCAAGGTAAAAGGCTAATTGCCCGAGGTGTGCGGGCTGAAATTCATCGATCTTCAACTCGAACGCAACCAGGCATTGCAGTTCACGATGATAGAAAAGCAAGTCGATATGGAAATCCTTGCCGCCGACTTGCACTAAGTGCCTATCCGAATAACCCCGCGGCTCTGAATGCAATGAGGGCGCAAGCG
>CAZUFQ010000193.1:0-9650 GCA_964618735.1 uncultured Enterobacteriaceae bacterium | reverse complement strand
GAAGGCATTGCGGAACTCGGCGCTGCGATACAAGGCCTGCTGCGCCTCCACCGTTTGGTTGAAGGCTGGTTTCCATGAACGCATAGCGGCAAAAATAAACGGGTTGCGCAAATCTACCTGACCCACGAGTGGTCGGCAGCTAGCTTGAGGAATGCCTTTGCGTTTGATCAGCGGCTCCGCCGCGCGCAGCGTATTCATCGCCGCTTCAGGCTGATCGTCGCGGCTGAGCACGGCCAGCCAGGTCACCGGCCTGGCGCTTTCCGTGAGGAGAAAATCCAAGAGTTCATACTTGTCGGGCTGCGCAGGGTCGCCTAGCGCCACTTCGATCACGCCACGATTTAGCTCCTTCAAGACATTAGCATAAGCTTTGAGTTCGTCGCGGCTCGCCAAACGACAAGCCAGGGGACGCCCTTTATAACCGATATGCTGCGCCACTGTCGTCGTGGTGAAGCCCATAGCCCCAGCCGCTACAGCTTCTCGCAGCAGCGCTTGAATCTGACGCGTCTCTTCGGCGGTGGCCGCTCGGTCCATCGACTCTTCGCCCATGACATAGTGCCGAAACGGGGTGAGCGGCGCCAGGAAACCCAAGTTGATGCCCATGCCGCGCTGTTGCGCCGCGTTCATGTATTGAGGAAAGCTTTCCCAATCCCACGTGACCCCTTTGGAGAGAACATCAATGGGAATCGATTCGACATTAACCAAATCCCAAGCGGCGATCTCGTGCACCTTGGGTTGGCACGGGGCGAGGCCTACCCCGCAATTACCCATGATGACGCTCGTTACACCATGCCACGAGGAGCAAGAAATGAGCGGATCCCAACAGATCTGTGCGTCATAGTGCGTGTGGGGATCGACAAACCCCGGCGCGACGATCAAATCCGAAGCGTCGATCACTTTTTTGGCGCTGTCCGTGATCTTGCCGATCGCGGCAATTTTCCCCCCAGCCACGGCTACATCCGCGCGGTAACGCGGTGCGCCAACGCCATCAACAATGGTCCCATTTTTAATGAGGATATCGTATGACATCAGGCTCTCCTTTCCGAGTGCTTGGCTAACTCCCTGACCATCGGGCGGTGTCTTTCCTTGGCTATAGCACAGAAGGAGTGCTCCAGGAAAGACAATGGCGCCTGTTGTGTATCGAGCGGTCAGAATCCCTAAGTGACTATGCGAAAAACCTTCTCTGGGCATGCCTAGAGCAAAAATCCCCCCGCCAGACACTACGCGTCTTGCGGCCCCCTTTGGCAAAGGGGGCGGCGAAGGCGTAGCCAAGCGGGGGATTTGTACAATACCGCAGAGCAACAGCATTGAGAGTTACTCGGATAGGCCCTAATACGCCGAAAGTCCCCCATCGGCGGGCACGATCACTCCAGTAATCATCCGCGCTTCATCAGACGCCAGAAAGAGCGCAACGCGTGCGATGTCTTCGGGCTCGCCCACCGAAAAGGGATAGCGCTGTATCTGGCTCTTGATCGCCTGCGCCTGCGGAGTGGGGGCCGGCGCGTCCAGGCTCTCGCCGAAGCGCGACTTCACTCGGTCAGTCATGATCAGGCCCGGACCAATCGCGTTCACACGAATGTTGTCTTTGGCGTATTCTCCCGCGAGCGACTTGGTGAATGAAATGACCCCTCCTTTTGCGGCAACATACACGTGGGCCGGAAACGAACCGCGCAACGCCGCCACCGAAGTCATGTTCACGATCGCTCCACCACCAGCTTTAATGAGTTCGGGAATGCCGTGGCGACAACAGAGAAATGTCCCAAGCAGGTCCAGAGATAGTGTATGTTGCCACACCCACATGTCTACATCGGTAACTTTCCTGTCTTGCGGGACCGATCCGCCCGCGCAGTTGTAGAGGACATCCAACTTGCCGTAACGTGCGATAGTCTGCTGGATGGCGTTTTTGACGCTGTCCTCCTTGGTTACATCCGTTTCTACGAAGAGCGCCTCGCCGCCCGCCTCACGCACGGCTTGTTCGCTAGCGCGGCCGAGTTCGGGTTTGAGTTCGGCAATCACCACTTTCGCCCCTTCTTGCGTAAAGAGCAGCGACGCGGCCCGAGCGATGCCCGATCCTGCGCCGGTAATAAACGCCACTTTTCCCTGTAACCGTCCCATATAAGATCCCTCCTTTGTCGACTTGATGTGCTTGCCCTGTAAACAAGGAGCCCGACACCTTACACCACTTCCTGAAAGATCGTATCTGTTCCCAGACGTGGACAAGGCGCTTAAGCGCCTTGCCTGCAGTCAAAATGCTACTTTCAAAAAGGATTCGTTATTATTTACTCTCTTTTGCGACTCCCCGGCAAGGGAAACAGCTCACGCCTCTTGCCGGTCTTCTTTGCTCTACGCTACACTCCGCTCTCACCAAACGTCGAGTCTACAATTTCGAGGACTAAGGAGGATTGGCATCATGGCAGGCATATTAGACGGTAAAGTTTCACTACTGACGGGGGCGGGCTCCGGCATTGGTCGTGCAACCGCGAAGATTTTCGCTCGTGAAGGCGCGCGCCTCGCACTGGCTGACATCGTAGAAGCCAACGGTGAGGAGAGATTCCTGATGGTTAAAGACCTGGGGGCTCAGGCTATATTTGTCCGGACTGATGTATCGAAATCGCAAGAAGTTGATGCGCTTGTGGCCAAGACGGTGGAGACCTACGGGCGGCTCGATTGCGCCTTCAATAATGCCGGCATCGGCGGCCGGGGCGCGCTTACGCATGAATATAGCGAAGAGGACTGGAATCGCGTGCTCGCGGTCAACCTGACTGGCGTGTGGCTGTGCATGAAGGCAGAAATCATCCAGATGTTGAAGCAGAAGAGCGGCTCCATCGTCAACACCGCGTCCATCATGGGACTCACTGGCGCTATCCGCGTCCCAGCGTACACAGCGGCAAAGCATGGCGTGGCGGGCATCACCAAAGCCGCGGCGCTGGAATATGCGAGACACGGCATTCGGATCAACGCCGTCTGTCCCGCCCCGATCTACACGCCGATGCTCATGCAATCTTTCGAAAAACGACCCGACATTGAAGAGCGTTACGCCCGCTCCGAGCCGATGAAACGCATCGGTCAGCCAGAGGAAGTGGGCGAGGCGGTGGCGTGGCTCTGTTCTGACCGCGCGTCATACATGACCGGCGTGCCAGTGCCAGTGGATGGCGGCTACATGGCGCAGTAACCACCAGCTGAGAGGCTCAAGATCAGCTTGTTTTCCTCATGCCCAGGCTCTGCCTGGGCATGTCACTGAGTTCCGGCCCTAGCGCTCTAGTGACGTTCCCAGGCAGAGCCTGGGAACGAGAGTGTTAACTTTTGAGCTTGACGAGGGACTATAAACTTGTTTACTTACTAGCCACAGGATTCACGGGCGAGCCGACTGCTCCAGTAACGCGGAGCGGTTGGGCAACAAGCAAGAACGTGTAGACTCCGTCCTGCGCGCAATCCTGGCTCAATGCTTCCAAGTCCCAGATTTCGCCGAGCATCATGCCCATGTCGCGAATAGTAAGCAGGTGAAACACCAGGACAGCGTCGGGAAATTCTGAATTGAAGACTTCCACCGCGATGTTATCGCTGGCCACCGCCGCGGCTTGTTTATTATGTAGCCATTCAGCGCAACGCCAACTCAGACCGGGCGAGCCCATCATCCACTCCTCACCATTGTGGGTCTCTAGAAAGTTGACTCGCCAGCCCGTGCGCACGATGACGATGTCGCCGGGCTCCACCGTGACTCCTTGCGCTTTCGCCACCGCATCTAAATCTTCGGGAGAAATAGTGGTGTTCGGAGCTAAATATTTCACGCCGCGCTGGTGAGCCACATCCAACAACACTCCGCGTGAGACAATCATGCCTCGGCCCGCTACCTGGTCGATGCTATCCTTGGTCGCGCCAAAACTGGTGACGGCGGACGCCGGGTAGCCATTGTAGAGCTGACCGTCGTAATACACATGGGACAGCGCGTCCCATTGGGTGCTGCCTTGCAGCGGCATGATGATGTAGTCGTCATTGAACCGCATAGGCCCCTTCCAGAACTCAGCAATTTGCGACTCGGTGCTCCCACCCCACCCCTCTAGATGGCGCGCCGCATTTTCATCACCACCGTCCACCGACATGATGTGAATGGGATTACGGCGGAACCCATGCGCTCCCTGCGGCCCATAGGAGTCAACCGGAATACTGAGCGGAAACACTTTCCCCTGTTTCACCATCGCCGAAGCGCGAGCGATTTTTTCCGGAGTGATATAATTCAAAGTTCCTAGTTGATCATTCGGTCCCCACTTGCCCCAGTTACGAACTTTCTCTGCTACCTCTCGCCAGTTTGCAGCCATTGACTCTTCCTTTCTCGAGTATCGAAATCAAATAAAACACTACGTCATCAAGGGATATCCTATGACGCCATCGCTTTCTGAAAAGCGGGTCGCGCAGACACCCTTTCCAGATAACGGGACACTGCTGGAAAAGCTTCGAGCGCCACTCCGAAGACTTTGGCCATGTTTACCGTGTATCCAATCATAATGTCGGCCGCGCTGAACTCTGCGCCCAGCAAATAGTTTTGGCCGCCAAGACCTTCTTCCAACGCATGGAGAGAACTTCGCGCCCAACCGTGCATCTCTTCGAGCACGGGCTTGAACCGCGCATCATCGCTTCGCACGAATCCATACCAGCCTATGAGATTGAGCGCCGTGCAGCCCGTCGATTCGGCAAAGTGTATCCACTGTAGGTATCGCCCCCGTAGTGGCGATCGGACCTCGGGCTCAAGCCTTCCGTTCCCATACCGTTCCAAGATGTATTGGATGATCGCTCCTGACTCGAACATCGAAATGTCACCGTCGATAAGACTCGGAAACTTTCCGTGCGGCGTATCTTGGTCAAAGAGCTTCTCTAGTGGTACTTTGAAGGTCTTCGTCTCCACGGTATAGGGAACGTCGCCAAGTTCTTCGAGCAGCCAGATGACGCGTGCAGAACGCGTTCGTGGGGCATGAAACAAGGTGAGCATGGGACCTTCCTTACCTAGACCGACGTCGGCGCGTCGGTTCATCGAGCCAGGGATTCGGAATAAACGATTCCTTCGGGTCGATCCGCACGCCAGGAGGAATGATACCGTCAATGCGATCCAATACATCCGGCGTCAGTCGCAGTTCTGCAGCCGCCATAACATCCTGGAGTTGCGCCTCAGTCTTTGGCCCCATGATCACGGAACTCACGGCCGGATGCTCCGCGGCAAACGCCATTGCCATATGCGTGAGCGAGAGTCCGGCTTCTTGCGCCAAGGCGCTCAACTCTTCTACTAAATCATATTTCCGTTGCACCTCTGGTCGTTCTGCATCCCAGGTTCCCATTCGGCTCAGACGCCCGGTCGCCCGGCTTCCTGCCGGAAGCGGCTCGTTACGACGATACTTTCCGGTCAGCCACCCGCCCGCCAACGGCGCGTAGACCATCACCCCAACGCCGTGTCGTTGACAAGTGGGCAACACGCCTTCTTCCACACGGCGACTGAGGATTGAGTAGATGCACTGCTCGCTGCGTATGCGCGCGAGCTGATGCTGCTCGGCAACACGCTGCGCCTCGACAATCCACTCAGCCGCCGTGGCCGACGCGCCAATCACGCGGATCTTCCCCGCACGTTGCAAATCGGTCATCGCCGCCAGTGACTCTTCGAGCTCCGTGTCCCAATCCCGCCGATGAAATTGATAGACGTCAATGTAATCCGTTTCAAGCCGTTGCAGACTATTCTCCACGGCGCGTACGATCCACCGACGAGAGCCGCCGCCTTCATTTACATTCCGCCCCGCACTGGACATCAGCCCAACGCGGCCCGGCGGGAAGAAGCATTTGGTAGCAAGCACCACATTCTCGCGTCGCCCCTTGAGCGCCTTCGCCAAGATGCGTTCCGACTCGCCGTCAGAATATGCGTCAGATGTATCAATAAAGTTGACTCCAGCGTCAAGCGCTGCATGTGTCATCCGGATACACTCATTGTGATCCGTATTGCCTCCCGATCCGAACATCATAGCGCCGAGACAGAAATGACTGACTTTGACGCCTGAGCCGCCTAGCGTACGGTATTCCATTCGTTCTTCCTTTCCAGAGGGGTGCGCCTTCTTTACTTCAATCCACAGGATGAGTATCGAGGCGGACAACTATTCCTTGTAGAGCAGCCGAAGACGCCGGGTAGCGTTGCATCACCAGAGGATCATGACCGGGAATGATATGTTGAGCAGAGGAGGCGAGACGTTCAACGGTGCGAAAGGCGTCGAGTGTCGCGGCAATGTCCACCACCGCAATGAACGGACGATTCGTCTGTAGGTTTTCATAATAGTGACTCGAATCGGACGCAAGCACCACATGGCCTCGGGACGTGTGCACACGCACGACTTGCAGTCCGGCCGTATGTCCCGGAGCCAGATGCACTGTCAGGCCGGGCGCGAGTTCAAAGTCGCCTTCGTATAAATCAAGTCGCTGCTTAAAGTTGAGCCGCACCACGCCCACGATGTCTTCCTCTTCAAAACCATGCCTGAAATAGGGGTAACGCAGGTAGCGTCCGGTGGCAAAAGCAATTTCACGCTCCTGCAGATGAAAGCGCGCGTGCGGCAATTTGAGAAAATTCCCGACGTGGTCGTAGTGGAGGTGCGTCAGAATGACATCGTTAACCGCGTCAGGATCAATATCGAGCTGCCGCAAAGATTCAATCGGACAGCGCAGAAAAGTGCGTTTGCGACGCGCTGCAGTTTCAGCAGTGAATCCTGTGTCGACGAGAAACACACGATCCGGCCCGACCACAACCCAGGTGAAGTAGTCCATCGGCATCGGACCATCGTGCAGATCGCCGCCAATGAAATGGTCGGCGCGCCGGGCGTCGCGGGTCGCATATTTAATCGCGAAAATTTTGTATTCCGGCAGCTTCTCGGCCATGTTCACTCTCCTTTTTTGGGCTTGCCGTCCCGCGTAACGGCCTCACGGAGTTGTTCCTGATCAACCGCAATCTGCACCCCTGCCCGCTCTTGTTGGAGGAGCATCGCCGCCCGTGAATCACGGTCCCCCCATCCTCGGTTGAGCGCCGTCGTCAACTCATCCAAAGCCAGGTTCGCCATTGGCATCGGAACCTGCAGCTGGCGACCGAGAGCCGTGGCCAAGGTCACGTCTTTGTGGGCCAGCCGCAGGGCGAAGGCGGGCGGGTCATACACGCCAGGAAGGAATTGGTTAATGAGCCCATCAAAGGTGCGCGTACGTCCGAGAGCGCCTTGGCGTACGGCCTCCCACAACGTGAGGGGATCGACCCCAGCCTTGACGCCCATCGTGAACACCTCAGAGAGAACGCGATTGATCGCATACCCGGCGCAATTATGTACAAGCTTGGCCACGCTGGCCGAGCCAATGGGGCCGACGTAGCGCGCTTGATCACCGATAGCGTCGAGCACTAGTTTGTAGCGCTCGAAAACGGCCTGGTCGCCGCCCACCCAGATAGCAAGCTTGCCGGTGGCGGCGCCACGCGGCCCACCGCTGACAGGCGCATCTAATAGCGCCACTCCGCGCTCAGCGAACACCGTATGGAGACGGCGCACGACATCCGGCGCATTCGTTGAGAGATCAAAATACGCACTCCCCGCTTGCATGCCGACAAGGAGTCCATCGGGGCTGAGCGCCGTCTGTTCAACCTCGACCGGTCCGGGCAGCGAGGTAAACACCACCTCCGACGCCTCGGCGACTTGTCGGGCAGTGTCGGCCCAGAGGGCGCCAGCGGTCACATGCGGGGCAGCTGCTTCACGCCGGAGATCATGCACAACCAGAGGATAGCCAGCCTTCTGCAGGCTAGCGGCCATCTTCGCTCCCATCGTTCCCAGCCCGATGAATCCTACTTGCATAGTCGTCTCCCCAGCCGGGCTACGCCCAGCGCCTCGGTCTGTCCATTATTCTTGTTCGTCAAATACGCTCTTGGCGATTGTGGCCGCCGTCATGGCGGTTGGCCAGCCAGAGTAGAATGCTAGGTGCGTGATGAGTTCGCCGATTTCTTCTTTTGTCACACCGTTTGTGAGTGCGCGTTGCAAATGGACACGTAACTGCTCTGGACGATAAGTGGACATCAAGGCAGCAACGGTAATTAAGCTACGGTCGCGTTTTGATAGGCCTGGACGTTCCCATACGTCGCCGAACAAGACCTTCTCCGTGAGATCGATCAACTTGGGCGCCACAGTGCGCACCTTTTCCCGCGCCGCCGATACGGATGATGATGGGGGTGTAGCCATAAATTCCTCCTTTTACGAGCCTTTTCCTATCAAAAGCACGACCAAAACGTTGTGGTCCCAGACTGATGAATGACAATGGGGTAATACTGCCGCCTCTTCTCACCGGTCAACCCCCCTATTGCCTCAGCTTGGGCGGTCTATTACAACCGCCGTTTAGAAAGGAGGACATTTATGTCCACGGAAGAGACCATGCTCTTACCGCAACGAGTGACGTATTCTGGACACACAGGTCTTCGCATCATCGGCGACGCCTGGGGTTCAACAGACGCCCCACCAGTGCTGTTGTTGCACGGCGGAGGACAAACCCGTCATGCTTGGGGCGGCACGGCTAGAGCTTTAGCGCAACAAGGCTGGTATGCCGTCGCCCTCGATCTGCGCGGCCATGGCGAAAGCGAATGGGCGCCGGATGGCGACTACATGATCGACTCGTATGTCGCCGACCTGCATAAGGTGCTCGCACATTTTCGTCAGAAGCCTGTGTTGGTGGGCGCTTCATTGGGAGGCATGACTTCACTATTGACTGAAGGCGAATCCGCACAATCAGTCAGTGAAGCATTGGTGCTGGTCGATATTACGCCGCGTATCGAACAAGAAGGGGCGGACCGCATTCTCGCGTTCATGAGCGCTTATCCGAACGGTTTCAGCAGCCTTGAAGAGGCGGCGGATCATGTGGCTTCGTATATTCCCCACCGGCCACGCCCCAAAGATCATAGCGGTTTGGCGAAGAACCTGCGCTTAGGATCGGACGGTCGCTACCGCTGGCACTGGGACCCGAACATGATTAATCCGAACCGTCGCCGCCGCGATCCGGAACGCATGGTCGCCGCGGCGCGATCGCTCAAGGTGCCAACCCTATTAGTGCGAGGAAAAATCAGTGATGTGGTTAGCGACGCCACGACGAAGGAATTCCTCGAAACCGTGCCGCACGCGAAATACATCGACGTGGCGGAAGCCGGACACATGGTGGCTGGCGATCGCAACGATGTGTTTAGTAAAGCGGTGATCGAATTTATAGACGAAGTAAAGTTGTAACTGTGCGGGGCGGCTGCGAGCGGCCGCCCCATTACAGCCTCTACAAAGCCGCAAGAATCACACTCTTAAATTCAGCAAAACCGTCAAGCTTGAGGGCGCACCTTATGAGCGACACGCAATCTCATTTGGATAAAGTTCGTGACCAATTCAACCGGCAGGCGGAAGTCTACGCTCGCATGCAGCATGCGACCGATACGGAAGCGTTTCGTAAGCTTGTCAACCTAGCGCAGACGCAGCCGCATCACAAAGTCCTCGATGTCGCGTGTGGTCCTGGGTTTCTCACCATGACTTTTGCTGAACACTGTACAGAAGCTGTGGGGTTCGACGCTACCGACAAGTTCGTGGCGCTTGCGCAAGCAGAAGCAGAGCGGCGGGGGTTGCGTAATCTCA
>CAZUFQ010000192.1:0-9654 GCA_964618735.1 uncultured Enterobacteriaceae bacterium | reverse complement strand
GCATTTTCGTGACTTTATCGGCGATATTCTGATCGTCTGCGGAGATACGCCACTCCTGACTACCAACACCTTAATGCAATTTGCCCAGCACCATCAGGAACACCAAGCAACGCTATCCGTGCTCACCGTGTGTCTGGATGATCCTGCTCAATATGGTCGGATTATTCGCGCCCATGACGGAAGCGTCCGTAAAATCGTCGAAGCACGCGACGCGACCCCAGAGGAACGCAAGGTGCGCGAAATCAATAGCGGCATTTATTGCGTGCGGGCAGATTTTCTTTTCTCCGCACTAGAGCGCCTCCAACCCCTTAATGCCCAAGGAGAGTACTATCTGACGGACATCGTCGCTCAGGCGGTGACCGCAGGGCTGTCAACCCACGCCGTGGTCACACACGACCCCAATGAAGTTGGCGGCGTCAATTCCCGAGAGGATCTTGCTACAATGGAAAAAACTCGACAGCAACAGCTGCGCAGCCAGTGGATGGACGCAGGCGTCACGTTTGAAGATCCGGACACTGTGTACATTGACGAAGAAGTCACAATTGGACGGGACACTATTATCGGGCCGAATACCCAGCTCAAAGGGAAGACCAACATCGGCGAACGTTGCCGCATCGACGGCAGCGTCTACATTATTGACAGCAAAATTGGCGATGATGCGCACATACGCTTTTCTGTCGTGCTCACTGAAAGTGAACTGGGCAATCATACCGAGGTCGGTCCATTTGCTCACCTCCGCGGCGGAGCGGTGCTGGCCCCGAAGGCGGAGATTGGTAATTTTGTCGAAGTCAAGAAATCTCATATTGGTGAACACAGTAAAGCCAAACATCTCGCCTACATTGGCGATGCGGAGATCGGTCGTGATTCGAACATTGGAGCAGGAACAATCACCTGCAACTATGACGGTTTCCACAAGCATCGCACGAAGATTGGCGACCGCGTTCAAGTTGGCTCTGACACCACCCTCGTAGCGCCAATTACGATCAATGACGATGTCTATATTGCCACCGCGACAACCGTACGACATGACGTGCCTGCCGGGTCGCTCGTTTTCAATGTTCGGCAAGAACAAGTGCGTGAAGGATGGACGGCGGCAAAGAGGGCGAAGGAAGCGGCAAAAAAGTAGTCAGCATTAAGTAGTCAGTAGTCAGCAGATAGAGAAAGAAGCGGGGAAACGGATAAACAGTGAGGCTCTGGTCTCCGATTCTCCCCGGCCCCGGTTCACCGTTTCTTTTTTGATGCTAGCAACTGACCACTCCTCATGAGGTTTAGAAACTATGTGCGGTATTATTGGTTACATTGGCTATAGAGAAGCGGCCCCTGTTCTTCTGCAAGGACTCAAACGACTAGAGTATCGCGGGTACGATTCAGCAGGAGTCGCGGTGTTTGCAAACGGCGGATCCAACGACGGCATCCTCGTCCGCCGTTCGGTAGGCAAGCTCACTAATCTTGATCAACTCTTATTGACGCAGCCCGTGCATGGGTCAATCGGCATGGGTCATACTCGCTGGGCTACCCATGGCCGTCCGTCAGAAGAGAACGCCCATCCCCATCGCGCTGGCAAGATTGTGGTCATCCACAACGGCATCATCGAGAATTATTTAGAGCTCCGCCATGAACTCCAGGCGAAAGGCCGCACATTTAGCTCTGAGACTGATACGGAGGTCATCTCTCATCTCATCGATGAATACATTCAGCTTGGCCTCTCGTTCACAAAAGCGACCCGCGCAGCCCTACAAAAACTCACAGGAGCCTTCTCCATCGTTGTCCTCTGTGAGAACGAACCAGGGAAAATCCTAGCCGCCAAGAACGCGACCCCCATCGTCATTGGACTAGGAGAAGGGGAAAATTTTGTTGCCTCTGATATTCCTGCGTTACTTGATTACACAAGAAAGGTCACTTTTTTGGATGATGGAGAAATGGCGGAGGTCACGCGCGACGGCGTTACCCTCTCCGACTTTCGTGGGACTCCGATCGAAAGAGAACCGCGCGTTATCACTTGGGACACCATCACTGCCCAGAAGGGCGGCTATAAGCATTTTCTCCTCAAAGAGATTCACGAGCAGCCGCAGGCAATCATTGACACCATGCGTGGTCGTATCTTACCCGAAGAGAGTGACATTGCTTTGGGCGAATTCGACGAGCATGGCCCGCTGTTAAACTCGATCAAGCGCCTCTCCCTAGTTGCGTGTGGGACGGCGTGGCACGCTTGTTTAGCGGGCAAGTTCTACCTTGAAGAACTCGCTCGCATACCGACTGAAGTAGACTACGGGAGCGAGTTCCGCTATCGCAACTCACCGTTGGAACCTCAGACTGCTGTGCTTGCGGTCTCTCAGTCAGGAGAAACAGCAGACACCCTCGCCGCCTTAGAAGGCGGAAAAGACCTGGGCCTGCCGGCGTTAGCGATTTGCAATGTTGTTGACGCCTCGATTCCTCGCAAAGCCGATATCGTTCTCTACACTCACGCAGGTCCAGAAATCAGTGTCGCATCTACGAAAGCGTTTACCACACAATTGACCGCATTATATCTGCTGTCAGTATATTTGGGCCGGCGCCGGGGCGTCATCAATCAAGAGCAAGGTCGTAAATTGATCGCGGATCTCGTCAACTTACCAGCCCAAGTGCGGGCCATTCTTTCCCGAGAGAAGCTCATCGAGAAGATTGCCAAAAAATACGGCCACGCCAAAGATTTCCTTTATCTTGGTCGCGGCGTCAATTACCCGATTGCACTCGAAGGCGCGCTGAAGCTCAAGGAAATTTCTTATATTCATGCCGAAGGTTACCCAGCCGGCGAAATGAAGCATGGTCCCATTGCGCTTATTGATGAAGAAATGCCGGTCGTGGTGTTACTGCCGAAAGACCCCGTCTACGCAAAAACTCTCAGCAACATGAGAGAGGTCGAAGCACGTGGTGGGCGGATCATCGCTATTACCGATGCGCCGTCACAAGAGCTGGAAGAGCTTGCGTGGGAAGTCATACAAGTGCCCACAACCAATCACTTGCTCATGCCGATTCTTCTGACTATCCCGATGCAATTGCTTGCTTACCACATGGCGGTCTATCGCAGCACCGACGTCGACCAGCCGCGCAACCTGGCGAAGAGCGTCACAGTAGAGTGAGCTTTAGAGCAGAAGATTTGTTTAACGACGTAAATAAATGGAAGCTAGGGATCAGCTTCTTCCCTAGCTTCCGCTACTATACCGCTATTTAATCCCCGCCACTTCCCGCGCATAGGCGGCGGCGCTTGCAAAATCATACTCGCGATACGTTTGTAATTTTTCCGCCTCCAACGATCCTTCGGCATGCACGGCCAGCACTTCTTGGTAGCCGCCGTAGTCTGACGCGGTGAGATCAGAAATCAAGTTCATCATCCGCAGACGATGTTCCGGGGGAACGCCTTTCTTCCCGCCGAGATACTTCTTCAGTAGTGGACCAGTAGCTTCGCTGCGCCAATCTTCCACACTGGGTCCAGTCACTAATAATCCACCGCTGACATCCTGCACCATTTGCACGGCGTCATGGTAGTTTGAGGCAAACTGATACTTGGCCACATTGGTAAACAATACATTGGGGATGGCAATGCCCGGCGGGGTCAAGACGCAGTTCTGCGCGGCGGCGATAATCAAACCTTGGACTGTAGCGTGGTACGCGGCGAGTTCAGTCAATTTTTCGCGAATGTGGCCAGCATTCTCAATGCCATTGTATTCAGCGATCGCTCGTGCGGAGCCCGCTAACATTTCCAACAGCGGCAGCTTATAGGACACAGCCGTGAAGCGATGAAACTTGACAAAGGTCAACGCCAAAAAGCCCGCGGCTTCGGTTTCTCCACACATGAAGACGCGTTCCCACGGAACGAAAACATCATCGAAGACAGTAATGGTCTCCATCATCTTGTGCTGCGCGCTAATAGGATGTTCAAAAGGATCTTTTTTGAATCCGCCGTAGGAGCTGGCAATAAGCTTGAGCCCTTTAGTGGCGATGGGAAGAGCAAAGGCCACGGAATAATCTTCATCGCCGGCTCTCATCGCACGCGTAGGCAACACGATGACTTCATCGGTGTTGGTTGAGACCGAGGTATGAATTTTTGCTCCTCGGACCACAATCCCATCGGGGCGGCGATCCACTATGCGCAAGTAGTAATCGGGATGCTCCTGCCCTTGTGGACCTAAGCCCCGATCGCCTTTCACATCGCTTTGCGCCACGGCTACGCCATAGTCACGATCCCGACACAGACGATAATATTTTTCGACCCGCTCTTTATATTCAGGCTTGCCCCGTTTGGCCATCTCTTCAGCAACTACGTGCAGTGCATAGAGCGCGTCGGTGCCGATTTCCTTAATCAACACCACAAGCGTCGCCCCTTCACGGGTGCTCGCCGCAATCAAACGGCTGCGTTTGAGCAGATCGTCAGCATTTTGCGGCAGATAATAGTACCGGGAATAAGGCTCGCCAGTTTGAGCATCGGTCACAACTGCGAGATCACGATACTTGGGATCTTCCGTCATGCGGTAGTCAATGCAGGCGTGTTCAACTGCTACCCCAATGATTGGATGCGTGGTGACATCGTCAACTTTTTCTCCACGATAATAGACCTCGCGTCCGTCTTTCAGGCTCGCTTTGTATTGTTCCGGTGTACGCAACCCCATGTATTGCTCCTCATATCAAAGTGGCCAGAGTATAGCCGCAGCCGTGCGAGGATGTCCACGGCCCTGAGCCATTGTCCCATTGAGAGACTTGGTAATGGCGTCATTAAACCGGATAAGAATCGCACCGACGCAGAGAAGTGACCGCAGCCAAAATTCAGCGCGACATTGACCAGCGGCGTGTCGTGGAAAGCAAGGATATGTGAGTCAAAGGCTTGCGCACTGACCTGATCCGACGGCGTCGGATGCAAAAAGTGGAGGGAGCGGAGGAGAACGGTTCCCTACTCTATTGATTTTTCTTCGCTAACCAATCAGACCAGTCGCGGTAAAAAGCTTCCGCAGATCCCAATTGATGACAGAACCAACTAAAATGACTTGGGGGGCATCGTTGACTTGCGCGTAGAGGCTCGTTTGCACCGGATTATTTTTTCCTATGGTCAACACCTGAACGCCGATGCCCTCAATCTCCAAAACCAGGCGAGAAGCGGGCGGCCGCAGGCCAAATTCCGACAGCTGCTCTATCCCGCCTTCGACTTCTCCTAGATCAAGCAGCTTTTGTAGGTTCCCCAGAAAATCTTCCATAACATCTTGTCGGATTGGTGTTCCATCTGCTGAGTTCACCCATCCACCATGCGTGCGCTGACACACTAAGTGTTTCCCCTCAAATACCGCGTCTATCTTTTGCACTTTGTCTACAACAAAGTCAAACACGGGGCGCTCAGCTTTCTTGGCGGTCGCCGTTTCCAAAATTTTCTTCTCGGGTGTAGTCACATAAGCGTACCCGCCGAGTACTACAGCAAGCAGTCCAAGAATGAGTACGCGACGAAATTCCGTGCTCATCCCAATCGCCTCCGACGAGCAAACACCACCATACCAAGAACAAAAACGAGTACAGGTTCGAGAACAACCATCAGCCAAAAAAATAAGCGCGACTGCGATGCGGAAAGGTAGAGACTTTGTTGTGGGGTCGAGCCGCGTTTAGAGACTGGCGTATTGGGCGCACGTCCGATTGTCACTAATTCTTGCCGGCCCAGCATCCAGCCCACCGTGTTCATGAAGAAATCCACATTACCAGGCACTCGTGCATAAAAATTATTTACAAAATCCGAATCGCCAAAGACGATCATCTTCCCTTTTTTTTCCGTTCCTACAGTTGCCACAGCAGCCACTGGCAATGGGCCACGTTCATCTTCCCCTGATTTGAAGTCAAGTTCATTCCGCTCTGCACGCTCTTTGTTCTTCACCGCCCAGCTGTTGTCGCTAGAAAACGCAAAGGGTTTTGCTTTTCCATCTTTTCCGCGCACCGGCTGTACAACAGGCAGCATCGGCTCTCCTCGTGGTTGCCGCGGAAAAACGTCTTGGGCAAAACTGGTGATCATCGGCATAAGCGGCTCCCCGCCAGCCACTTGATTTTGATCGTCGACGATAACGCTTTCTTCTAGAGCAAAACCGAATTGTCCAAGGTAACGGGACAGAAGCGGAACTGTGTAGGGATCAAGCATAAACAGCGCATTACCGCCAGCATTGCAATAAGCTGAAAGCGCATCGAGCTCCTCTGGCGTCAGCTCGTCTTTGGGGCCAGTGACAACAACAAGATCAGCATTAGATGGGACCTTGCGGGCGTTGAGCAGGGGAAGAGGACGAACTTTATAGTTTTCAGTTTCCAGCACTTTTTTCAGGACGCCATAACCGGACCGCTCCTCGGCCTCAAGAGGGTCATTTTCTCCATGGCCGACAAGAAAGTAGATCGTTCGCTCAGACTGGGTCACGCGTAACAAGGCGTTGAGCAGACGTTCTTCGTCGGCCATGGGAATCGTCAGTTTGTTGTCCTTCGTCTCAAGAACAGTGGACCCGTATGCGGTCACCCCATGGCGCTGCGCCAGGCCCGGAGCCCGATCGAGGTCAAACAATTGGTAGGTCAAAAAACGCGTTTCTTGCGTCATCAAACCGAGGAGTTCATCGTATTTTTCGCGATCACCGCGACGATAAAAAATGGTCACTTGCACAGGTTGAGTGAGTGCGTGCAGCGCTTGGTCAGTGAGAGCAGAAAGACTGTACTGCTTTTGCGGAGTGAGATCGAAACGAGCGTTGATGCGGGTCACTATTACTTCGATAGAAATAGCGATGAGGAGCAACAATACAACTTCGACTCCCATCAGCATGAACCGCCGAGTGGACTCCCGATTGAGCCAGCCAGTTTCTTCTTGAAGAAAGTCAGATGTTACCGAGCTCCGCGCCATTTTCGGGACTCCAGGGATTGTAGCGTGAGATAGAGAAAAAACATTGTACTCAAGACAAAGAAGACAATATCCTGAGTATTGACGACTCCCTTCGAGAAATCTTCAAAGCGATCGAAAAGGGAAAACCGACTAATCGTGCCGATCAACTGTGGACCAACCGCCTCTTCGTTCCACGTCAGAAACCAGAAAAAGACTAAGACGCCGTAAGTAGACATGGCGCAGACGACTTGGTTTTCCGTGAGGGAGGAAATAAATGTCCCACACGCGATAAAGGTCGCCCCAAGCAGCAGCAGCCCCAAATACCCCGCTAGAGGAGGGCCCCACGCGAAATGATGAACAGTTGACAAAAGCACTAGGTAGGCAAGCGTACACAACACCATGAGAATGTAGACAAGAAAACAGGCGAAAAACTTGCCGAGGATAATCTGCGGGTCCTTCAGCGGATAGGTCCACAACAGCTCAATCGTCCCCAGTTTTTTCTCTTCTGCGAACAGTCGCATAGTCAACAATGGCAATATGATTAACGTCACGAAACGGACATCTTGAAAGTAGTACACCCACAGCGAAGAGGTGATGTCCATGAAATCGCCGAACAGGTCGTAGAACACCATGTCGGTGTAAAAGAAATAGCCGGTCAAGAGAAGGAACGCTGTGGCAAGGGAGTAGGCGATGAATGAGCCGAAATAGAGACGAAGTTCTTTCTTGAAAACACAGAAGAATTTCATACGCAGCTGTCAACCTTCAGTAGTGAACCCTACCATCCAGTTAGTGCGCATTGGTCAGCGCGGGTTCAGTATCACGAATGAGTTGCAAGTACAAATCTTCCAACGTGGGTTCTAAAGAACGTACTTCTAGTAAGCCCCATCCGTTTTCCATGATCGTTTTGCTCGCTTGCTTACGAATGTCATCGCCTTGATGTTCAATCACAAAAGAAAGTGTTGCAGGTTCACCGCCGTCGGCGCCGTTCAGCCCTACCCGTTTAACGCTCTCAACGCCAGACAACCGTTCCAGTGCGCCGCGGACTTGTGCTTCTGGTCCTTCGACTTCGATGCGCACTGTACGCGTACGCTGCAGTTGTGCACGGAGTTCCGTTAATGATTGCGAGGCAAGAATACGTCCTTTATCAATCACAATCACTCGGTCACAGATGGAACTGACTTCGGAAAGAATGTGAGTAGAGAGAATGACCGTCTGTATTATCCCGAGGTCTCGGATCAGCTTACGAATTTCCACCACTTGTTCTGGGTCGAGCCCAATGGTGGGTTCGTCAAGGATGAGCACTTGAGGTTTATGGATGAGGGCTTGGGCTATGCCAACCCGTTGACGATATCCTTTCGACAGATGCCCAATGATGCGATTTTGTACCGCTTCAAGTCCGCAGGACTCAAGGACGCGCCCAATTTCGCGCTTTCGCTCAGAACGCGATACATCTTTCGCCTCAGCCACAAAATCGAGAAAACTCCATACCGGAAGCTCTGGATACACTGAAACACGTTCAGGAAAGTAACCGACCAGTTGTTTGACCTGGAGCGCTTGCGCCACAACATCGAACTGCCCGATCCTCGCATGCCCCGATGTTGGAGGAAAAAATCCCGCCAGCATACGCATCGTGGTGCTTTTCCCTGCGCCATTCGGTCCCAGGAAACCTACTACTTCACCACGATCGATCGAAAAAGAGATATTGTCTACCGCTAAAATAGGGCCGAAGCGCTTGGTTACATTCTCGACTTCAATCATACTTGCTTGCCTATGCTCGTTGATGGCATAACCCCACGACGTTTAGGTTTATTCCAAATTGGCGCACAAAACAAAGACCCCCAAAAGAAAAAGGGCGACGCTCTCGCGTCGCCCCCTTCAGAACTCAGGCCTCAAGACTCGGCGCTGTTTTAGTAGAGCAGATACTGGAATTCGATCCAGGCATTGCTCTTGGTCTTGGCGGCGCCAATGCCGCCAAAGAACCCCGTCTGGTAGTTTCCCTGAATCCAGCTGTAGCGAATGCTCACTCGGAATGGATCCCAAAACGTCCAGTCGATCCCCGGCTGCATCAAATATGCCCCCGCCCAGTCATAGAAGAACGTAAAACTCGGCCGCAGATTCCCGCCCATGTACTGCGTGTTCACATTGAACGTCGTAATCTCTTGATCGTTGCCCAGCGAAAAGGTGCGGTTCGTCTTACACGGCGCAGTTGGTCCTGGGATACAGGCGTTCGTCCGGTTGCCCGGGCCACCCACCCGAGTCAACAACCGCGGGTCTGTCCGCCCTGGTCCAATCGGCGCCATCGTTCGCCGCGTCGTCGCCGTCACATCGATATCATTTGCCAAACTCGGCGGCAGTCCTGCAATATAGTCGGTGTTGGTGTAGGTGTGGGACTTGAGCAGCTGCAGACTAAACGTAAAGGAATTGTTCGCGTTTAACCACCTGATCCATTGATTGTGATCAATCCCTAAGCTAAACGCCCAGGCGTCCGTCGTCGAGGTCTTCCCAAGTCGACACCCTCGCACCCCTGACCTGTCCGTGCAGTTCCCTTCGCTAGCGTACTGCCCGCCTGGTAAAAATGCCGAGTTCACAAACGGACTCCCCACCACCCCCGCCTGTGTGATCGGCAACGTCAAAAACCGTTGCAACGCCGGCGTCGCTCCTTGGATCCCGTCATGGATCGCCCGCTGTACGCCGGTGTTGTTGAAATAGGCAAACTCACTGCGAAACGTCGAGTAGATGTAGTACAGCGGATTGTCACTGCCCACAAACATCCCCGTCAACGCATTGACCGG
>CAZUFQ010000191.1:2306-9656 GCA_964618735.1 uncultured Enterobacteriaceae bacterium | reverse complement strand
GGTAATCGGTTGGCTTAGTTCAAGCTCTACAACTTTGATCGGTTGGAATATCATCCCACGTTCCTTAGCAGAGAAAGATCTTTAGCAATAATCGTCGATATAACTCCTGATCGGAAGAATACCACCTAATATATAGTCCTTCCCACTAAGGCGCCAACGTGAATTCTACATCTTGCAGGCTGTTCAGCTCTGTCTTTGAGGAATTGTCGTAACCTTAATGAAACCGGCTCTCTTTGTGTCCGGACTAGCAAATTGTGGCTCAACTGAGCAGATCGTATGCCAGAAGCACACTTCTTACATTTCATAAAGTTCTATGCTTTTTGTCTGCCGCCTAGCAAATTGCTCTGCCAAAAATGGCAAAAGCATGACAAATGCGGCAAACATGACAAAAAAGGACAGTGGGGAGGAGGTCAAAATAAACTCTCTCTAGTCACTCGCTCTGAGGGGCCGACATGAACTAGACGTCTGCAAGCTGTTCAGCCCTATCTTTGAGGAACTGTTGTAATCTTAATGGGACCGGTATGACATTTACCTAACTCCGACTTATCACCTCCTCGTAGTCGCCAGCGTCGGAGTAGTGCGCAATGACAACGCAATACGTTTGCGCGCCAGATCAACCTCCAGCACAGTGACCATCACTTTCTGTTGCACCTTCACGACTTCGTTCGGGTCTTTCACAAACCGGTCCGCGAGTTGACTAATATGCACAAGGCCATCTTGATGGACGCCAATATCCACAAAGGCACCAAAGGCAGTTACGTTGGTCACAATGCCAGGCAACTTCATCCCCGGCTTTACATCTTCCAGTTTGTCGACTCCTTCAGCAAAGCGGAAGACTTCAAATTGTTGACGCGGATCTCGCCCCGGTTTGGCCAGCTCGGCAAGAATGTCGTTCAAAGTTGGCAGACCAACTTGATCACTCACATATTTCTTGGGGTTAATCTTTTTGCGCTGTCGTTCGTCTTGCAGCAGGTCGGTTACCGTGCAACCAATATCCCGCGCCATCGCTTCGACTAAGCCATAGCGTTCCGGATGCACAGCGCTAGCGTCGAGAGGATTCTTTCCCTCACGAATCCGGAGAAACCCTGCCGCTTGCTCAAACGCCTTTGGACCAAGACGCGGCGCCTTGAGAAGTTCGGCTCGTGAGCGAAACGCGCCTTGCGTGTTACGGTACTCGACAATATTGTGCGCGAGCTGCGGTCCTAATCCAGAGACATAGGTCAACAGTTGCTCACTCGCTGTGTTAACCTCAACACCTATGTTGTTGACGCAACTCATTACCACATCGTCTAGACGATTTTTCAACGCACTCTGATCGACGTCGTGTTGATACTGCCCCACACCGATGGATTTGGGGTCGATCTTCACCAATTCCGCCAACGGGTCCATCAGCCGTCGACCAATCGACACCGCGCCACGCACAGTCACATCGTGATCGGGAAATTCTTGGCGCGCTGTTTCAGATGCAGAGTAGATCGAAGCGCCGCTTTCATTGACCATCACAATGGGAATCGAACGCGGCAGGTCAACTTTTCGTACGAACGTTTCGGTCTCTCTCCCAGCCGTGCCGTTGCCGATAGCGATAGCTTCAATGGTCAGCTTTTCACATAACGCTTTGATACGAGCGCCAGCTTCAGTCGCCTCACGCTCGCTTTGATGCGGAAAAATTGTGGTGTTGCCTAAGAGCTTTCCTTGGCGGTCAAGACACACCACCTTACAGCCAGTACGAAAGCCGGGATCAATCGCCAAGACATTTTTTTGTCCCAAAGGAGAAGCCAGCAACAACTGCCGCAGATTATCAGCGAACACGGTAATCGCCGCTTCGTCTGCTCGCTTCTTCGTCAACAGCCGCACTTCCGTTTCGATCGATGGACCGAGCAGCCTTTTGCAACTATCAGTCACCGCCAGTTTTACCTGTGCAGCGGCTGCGTTGTTGCTTTTGACAAACAATTCCATCAATATGCGCAGAGCGTCAAACTCTGAGACCAGCACGCGAAAGGTCAGAAACTCTTCCTTCTCGCCACGGCGCATCGCCAGAATGCGATGCGAGGGAGCAGTCGCGACCGGTTCTTCCCAGGTGAAATAGTCTGAGAACTTCGCACCTGCGGTCTCTTTGCCTGGAATCACCGCAGACTGGAAGGTTCCCTTCTCGAGAAATAATTCGCGCAGACGGGCGCGGGCCTGTTGGTCCTCACTCACCCATTCGGCCATAATGTCACGCGCGCCAGCGAGCACTTCCGCAAAAGACGGCAGCCCTTTTTCCGGATCAATATAAGCGTCTGCTTCAGCGAGCGGATCACAATTCCCCTGTTCCCAGATGCGCTGGGCTAGTGGTTCCAGCCCTTTCTCTTTGGCGATGGTCGCGCGCGTACGGCGTTTGGGCTTATACGGAAGATACAGATCTTCCAGAACTGTCAGTGATGTTGCAGCAACGATTTTCTCTTGCAGTTCATCGGTCAGTTTCCCCTGATCTGCGATCGATTTGAGAACCGTTTCCCGCCGTCGGTCGAGTTCGACGAGTTGTGCGAGACGGTCGCGAATGGTGGTAACGACAACTTCATCAAGGCTGCCGGTCATCTCCTTGCGATAACGCGCAATAAACGGCACGGTGGCGTCTTCAGCGAGAAGCGTAGCAGTAGCTTGGACTTGGCGTGGAGCGAGATTGAGTTCTTTAGCAATAAGGTCGATATGTGTGAGATTCATTGTCACTTTTGTTTTAGCTCACCTCAAGTGTGACATGATAGCCTGCAAACTTACGAATGTTCAGCACACCAGTATCGAAGATTAAATACTGGCCTTTGATTCCCAGCAACGTCCCTTCAATCAGTGCAGTTTTGTCAAGGCTGAACGAAGAGACCTTCTTGGGATACTCCAGGACAGGATACATAAATGCCAGCGCCTCTTCGTCAGGAAGATGAGTAGCTTTCGTCTGATTAGCAGCAGCGGGTAATTCTGCAAGCATATCGCCACAACGTGCTCCCAGTTCATCTCGTCGAGCTTTCAGATCATGCAACTCTGGATCACCCTTCAGCAATTTTCGCCAGTCGGTGCGATCCGCCACGTGACGCTTGATCGCCACTTCGAGGAGTCCAGCTTGATGTCGATTCGGCGTCTGAAACCACAATAACGCTTGTGAGGCCCCTTGGTCGAGCCAACGGGTGGGAATCTGACTCTGGCGCGTGATGCCGACTTTGAGTCCAGACGAGTTCGCCAAATAGACATAGTGAGGTTGCATACAGTGCGTGAGAGCCCACTCCGGCTCGCGGCACGTACCTTTGGCGAAATGACACAACTCCGGCTTCACGATGCAGATATCACACTGCGCCAACGTGCTGAAACAGCGGAAGCAATACCCCTGGTTGAAACTCTTCTTGGTGCGCTGACCGCATGCAATACAAGCGATCTCTCCTGCATAATC
The DNA here is from genome assembly GCA_964618735.1 of uncultured Enterobacteriaceae bacterium. Taxonomy (GTDB): domain Bacteria; phylum Desulfobacterota; class Binatia; order Bin18; family Bin18; genus SYOC01. Next base: position 6,238 of record CAZUFQ010000191.1, on the reverse strand, counting down.
GAGACGAATGGTCTTCCCTAGTAGTGCGTTCAACGGCAACTCGGTCTCACCAATCGGAAGTCGATAGGCCACCGGAGTTTCTGCAGCGGTCAGCATTTTGCGAAGGTTGCCACGAAGCTGGCTCATAGTTGTATTCCATTCATGAAAAGAAGCCTTACCGTGATTGGCGACTCTTTTAGCAGATTGTCTGAACGATCAAAACAGAGAACTCTTGCTCATTCCAGCGCTTGAACTCATACCCATGGACTTTCGTGCAGCAACCGCATGAGGAGCAAGTATTTTGTCCTCGACGGCAGGGTATTCTATTCATTCCTGGTTCCATTTCTTCTCTGCTTATATGTAATTTTTCAGCAAGTTGACATTGCCAGAGCCTAGTGTATGGTAACGGGGTAAGGCGAAAAAAAAGCGAAAATTATTGAGCTCGCTTAGTGACCCCGCGCCACAACTGGGTTTACGGCGACCGGAAACAACCAAGGAAGCTAAGAGCTGAGCAGAAGTTCCTTTGAAATCGGAATCTCTTCCTTCCCAGGTTTCGTCCAGGACAAGGCAATCTCAACCATCTGCCAGCGCGGGAATCGGTCGGGTAATTACAAAAGCACAACTTGATATTCTTTTACTCTCACAACGATGTAGTAAGGTCTCTGACGCCCAGTTCAAAATCTACTTAGCGGAGACGTATCATGTTGCTGAGCCCAAAGAGATTAAGCAGAAAGACTTGAACCAGATTCTCGAGTGGCTCGACTCTCAGGAGGCAGAAAGGATGGAAGCTGAAGAGCGGCAAGCCGCCGCCGTCAATAACTGACTTCGCGCCGGCATGGACTCACGTATTTCCAGAAAGAAGTTGCTATAAGTGTACGAACGCTGTAGCAGCTTCTCTTGACCAATGTTGTTCCCTTCCCAAAAGAAACCAACATGTTATCCAGACCGCTCTCCCCTTCATATACTCAGCGCTGCTTGACCGCGATTCGTGCGTTTGCTCAACCTGGCGACAGTGTCATTGCGCTTTGTCCCAAGTATGATCCAGCCGCGTCCTGTGGTCTTTGCCTACGGCCTGCCATTTACCGCTGTTTTCCAATCCAAAATGTACGGACTGAAGCGGTCATGTTACTAGGAGTCGAATGTATTCAAGTCTACCGTGTATTGGCAAAGAAACTGAGACGGGGGCAGGAAAACTATCAGGATCCTGGGACAATTCCCGCCATTCTTAAACGACATCGTAGCCGCGGCGCCCTCACGAAAGAACAAGAGAGCGACTTCCTCTCTGCCTGCCATGCTGGATAAGAGCGACAATGGCGGCGCGCAAGCGCTGGTGCTACGATTGACACTATCAGTTATCGCCGCCTTCTCCCCAGGCCCGCCAGCGAAATGAGCGCCCGTGCTGGGCAGATTGCCGGAAGCGCAAGGTAGCGGCGGTGTAGCGCGCCCAATCACGCGCGCCGCTCTTTTCAATATCAACAATTTCTAAGTTAAATGGTTGACGAGTTTCGTAATCTTCACAGGTCAAAATGACGTCGTGCTTCGACAGGCCCAGCACGAACGGCAATTCATCCTTATATATATGAACCAAGGATCTCCGTTCGCCCTGAGCTCGTCGAAGGGCGAACGGGAGTTCCCCCCACACTACGCTCATGCTGCCCGCTGCAGCCGATGGTCCAGCAGCTTCGCCACGATCTGCTCAACCACCTGGTCAGCCAAAGCGCGGACCTCTTCTGGTAATTTTGGTTGGATCGGATGCGGCACCCAAATCGGCTCGTATTGCGGCATACCTAACGCCGTACACTGCGCGTGGGCTGCTCCTTTGAATTCTATTGTGGACACATTCGCGGTCGGGATTCCTTGTTCTTCAAAGTAGACTACATCGTGCGAACTGCACGAAATGCAGCCCCCTCAATCGCTGAGGGCTTCAATCACTGCGTCGCACTTCTCCCGAATTTCTTGTTTCACTTGCTCGGGCACAAGCTTCCCCGCCGACACTTTTTTACGCCGCAGCACTTCTTTGACGCCGTACCGTTCGCGCAGCACCTCTTCAAGGCGGTCAAGGAAGTACAAACCCTTGGCTTTATTGATGTCCAACAAGGCCACGGTCTTCCCCATCAGCGTGTCAAGCCGCGGAGCAAACGCCTTGGTTCCCCGTTCCACGACATCAGTGGGATCGAGAAAGATTTGATCCATACGCTCTCTCCTTTCTGACTTCTCGTTTCTCGTTGCTAGTTTTTGCTCTCCACTCCCTGTCTCATATCCTATCCTTCGCCTTCTTCGCCTCATTGCCGAATCTCCCGCGTTTGAATCCGGCTGCCAAAATCTCCGCGAGCGAGTCCCGGAACAACGGCGGAAAAGCGTCCAGCCGTGCCGCCAGCCACAATAATCATAATGCTATCCAAGGTCGGGAATTTGGGGAAGAGCGTCTCCTCGGTCGGCGGCTCTTTCGATTGATTTGGTAAAGGAATCATACTGACGCCAGCCCCTTCCCCGCCGTTTACCCCGGGCTTTAATTCGCGAAAGGGCTTACGAATCTTCTCGAACAAAAACTGTCGCAGATCATTTTTAGACCAACCGTCTTGTGCAAACGTCTTGGCGTGTTCAGGACAAACAATCAACGTGGTGTCAGAAAAAACCGGAAAGTTTTTATGATTCCATACGCTCGCCATCGTCCAACCGATCGAGAGCGCAAGCTGTTCCGCCGTGCGGCTGGCATGATCATTAATCTGCAAAGGAGAATGGCCGCCAAACATGGTGACGGTGCTCTGTTCCGGCCGGAAACCTTTCTCTACGTGCAACGGCTCCCACGGGTTTTCTTCTTCATTCTCACCAACACAGAACGTGTATTGCGCAGGATGACCCATCGTCGCTTTCGTAATGAAATGCGGCTTGGCTCCGCCGATGTTCCGGATGCAAAGGCGGACTGTACGACCAATCGTCGCATTGGCGCGAAACCCATGCCCCAGCGCATTATGCCCGCAATTCACCCCAATCTCGTGGCGCACCGGTCCGTTAATAATTGTCAACGGCGTCGCCGAAAAGGTCGTCACGTTGATCGCATGCGCATTAAATTTTTCATCGCTTAAGGCCTCGATGGCCGCGAGCACAGTTGGGAAATACGAGGGATGACATCCAGCCATCACCGCGTTAATCGCTACTTTCTCCACGGTGGCGCGACCGTAATTCGGGCCGATGGTTCCTAACAACTCTTGCGGGTCGCGGGTGGTCGCCGCCAACATGCGCTGCACTCGTTCTTCCGTCGGCGGCACAACAGGCAAGCCGTCAGTCACTCCGCTTGCAAAGAAAAATTCAAATGGGTCTTCATCTTCAGCAGCATGGAGACGTTTAGAGCGTAAGACAGCTTCAGCCATGACAGCCCTCCTTACAGCGCGCTCTCCAGTGTGACATTCCCGCGGCAGGGCTGTCAATGAGTCAGCGCTCAGCAATTGACAGGCAACCAACCTTCCCCATAAGGTACGGCACGATATCGTTTCCTATAATTCAGGAAGGAGAAAATGAACAGATGAAAGCTGCAGTGCCCTACGAGGCTGGGAAACCGCTCGTCGTCGAAGATATCCAGCTTGCTCCGCCCAAAGCAGGCGAGGTGCGCGTGAAAGTCGCCGCGAATGGCTGTTGTCATAGCGATCTCCATGTCATGACGGGCGACCTGCGTATGCCTTTGCCTCTTGTCCTCGGCCATGAAGGCGCCGGCGTCGTTACTGAAGTCGGACCAGGCGTCGCTTCTGTCAAAGAAGGCGATCATGTCGTTCTTTCGTTTTCGCCGGTGTGCGGCCATTGCTATTATTGCACGGAAGGCAATCCGCATCTGTGTGAAACGCGACCTAAACAACTGGGGACGCTGCTCGACGGCACGACGCGTCTACACAAGAACGGGACGGAAATTTACCATTTTGCCTTTACGGCCTCGTTCGCCGAAGAGACGGTCGTCCCTG
>CAZUFQ010000191.1:0-2206 GCA_964618735.1 uncultured Enterobacteriaceae bacterium | reverse complement strand
GAAATTTACCATTTTGCCTTTACGGCCTCGTTCGCCGAAGAGACGGTCGTCCCTGAAAGTTGCGCCATTAAAATTCGCAAAGATGTGCCCCTGGATCGCGCATGTTTCGTCGGCTGCGGCACCATGACCGGCGTCGGCGCTGCTCTCAACACCGCTAAAGTCCAACCAGGGAGCACGGTCGCGGTGATCGGTTGCGGCGGTGTGGGACTCAATGTGATTCAAGGCGCAGCGCTCGCCGGCGCACGGCAAATTATCGCGATCGATTTATTGCCGAACAAGCTCGATTTCGCCAAGACGTTCGGCGCTACACATTTTGTGAATCCTTCACAAGACGACGCCTTTAAAGCAGTGCTGGAATTAACCGGCGGGCGCGGAGTGGATTACGCGTTCGAGGTGATTAGCACGGCCAAGACCATCGAACTCGCGTTTAAGATGACCGCTCGACGCGGCACGTGCACGATCGTCGGTCTCGCTCCGGAAAGCGCTCGGCTGACGCTCAATCCCAACATTTTCAGCATGATGGAAAAGCGCCTGATCGGTTCCTACTACGGCTCGGCGCGTCCGCGCATCGATATGCCGCGCCTGATCGATCTTTACATGGACAAGAAAATAAAGATTGACGAACTCGTCTCGCGCACCTTCTCGCTTGACGGCGTCAACGAAGCGTACGATCTGCTGAAACAGGGCTCAGTAGCGCGCAGCGTGGTGACGTTTAATTAACTACGGCATTGCGTCAGCGCGCCATTCTGCCATTGAGTCATTTTCTGAAACACGGACTTCATTTCACATTCAGCAATGATTCAATGGCCCGCTGATTCAATCCTCTTACGGAATGATCGTGTGTGACGGGGGGTGCTCTTGAGACGCCGCCTCACCACGTACGGGCAGAGTCGCATCGGACGAGCGGGCGACATTCTCTTCGCCGGAAGGAGCAACAGAGGAAAGAGGCGCAGCCTGAGAAGCAGACGGCGTAGCCAGCGCACGATACAAATCAGCTTGGCGAATCGGTTTGCTAAGACAGGTCTCAACGCCTGCGCGCCGCGCCTCGTGAGCTCCCTCATAAGGGCCTGGAGAAGTCAGCATTAGTAAACGTACCGAGGCAATGGCGGGATCAGTTTTAATCGCCCGCGCTAGCTGCAAAACGTCCATTCCCGGCAAATGCAGGTCTAGCAGCGCCACCGTATAGAGGGCGCCGCTTTGGGCTCCGGCATGCAGCTTTGCCAATGCTTGGGCGCCGTTCTCAGCCTCGGCGCTATGCATTCCCCATGCAGCGCACTGTTGCTGCAGGAGCATACGGTTGGCGGCGTTGTTGTCTACAATCAAAACCCGCCACCCTTGCAGCTTCTGGCTCATAAGAGCAGGGGCCAGAGGGGAACGTTCTGTCAGGGGAACGGTGAACCAGAAGGTAGAGCCTACACCCGGACTACTGCTCACGCCCATTTCGCCTTTCATCAGTTGTACGAGCTGTTTGGCCACGACTAAACTAGAGCCAACGCTCGTATATTCACGAGTCGCGGAGCTCTCGACTTGTGGCAAGGACTGAGAGAAGGATTGCTGCGTCTCTAGCGGTACACCGGCGCCAGTGTCGCGCACTGAGAATCGCAGGTTCACAGTTGAAAATGACAGGGGCGCAGTCAGAACATTCGACGTTGCGCGTTGCACGTCAATGCCCACTTCCCCCTTCTCAGTAAACTGAATGGCGTTAGAGATAAGAGATGTAAGAACCTGGCGCAGACGATGAGGATCTCCTTGCACAGTTGCGGGCGCGTCATCGGCAATCTGGCAGACCAGTTCGAGTCCTTGCTTCTGAGCAGACTCAGCGTAAAGGCCGGCAAGGTCTTCGACAAAGGGGCGCAACTCAAAATCAATTGCTTCCACCTTCAGGTCGCCAGCTTCGATTTTGGAAAAATCAACAAGTTCGTCAATGCAATGCAACAGTTTCTTGCCTGCCTCATGAGCGGCCTCGGCGAACTGTCGTTGTTGGCCGGAAAGCTGGGCGGCAAGAAGCGGCTCGGTATCATCCAGCACATCGCGCACGGAAGAATCAAGTTCCTGACTCAACGCGACCAACCACTGGAACTTGGAGCGATAGGTCGATTCGGTTCGCTGAACCGATTCCCGGGCTTCGTCTACTGCCTGCCGCAGTGCGAGGTTGCTTTGAGCAACCTGCGCTTCCACCTTTTGTCGAGGTTCAGGCCGAGCGCGT
>CAZUFQ010000190.1:0-9763 GCA_964618735.1 uncultured Enterobacteriaceae bacterium | reverse complement strand
GAGTTGAGGACGATAAGAAAGCTTATTATGGCCAACGGAGCAATCAGTGATGATTTCATCCTCCTCTTCCATAGATGTCTAACGCCCCCGCTCACCGCGAGCTGCCCAGACGCACCCTTTCAGTTTCTTCCGAACCGCAACGTGGCGGCGATGCGGTGGAGCGGATAGTTAGCCAGTTTCTTGAATGACGCGGAGAATCCGCTGCTGCCGCTCCTTTTCTTCGATCCGCCTCTTCAAAGTCAAGCATTGTCGTTCATCTTTTGCATGTTGCTCTTGTTCGAGCTCACTACGGTACTTTTCGTTAGCACGCGGAATCCACGGTTCAAAAAGTTGAATGACTTCTTTGGCCTTATTTTCGTCGTCCACATCGATTGATACAGCGTTAGTGTGGAACGAAAACGCTGAAGGGCGTTTCCCTATAGCGGAGGTTCCCCAGTCGATTGTCGTAAAACAATCGAACCATCGTTGTGTAGCCGGCTTCTGGAAAATGAAGAGCAGTCGTCCATCGGTATAATCTCGCCGGACGACCCGGATCGGATCTGCCACCAACGGATCATCGACCGTCGATTCGGGAATGACAGTATCTTTCAGGATCGATAACTTCTGCTGAGTCACAGCAATCTGGCCAAGCGTTGCGAGCTGGTGCTTTATAGACGCGATTGAGGGTGGTCGTCGTTCTGGCACCTGCGCTCTCATCGACTCAATAACCGTATCGACGTAAGCGTAGTCCGGATGAGCGTCCCCGATTAGCGGACAACCTGTTCCGTGCGGAACCTCTCCCGTAAACATCTCGTATAGAATGAGCCCAAGCGCGTAGATGTCCGTGCGGGTATCCGTGCTTCCCCCACGTCTGCGCTGCTCAGGAGCGGCGTATTCAAAGTTAGCAAGGCGCTCGTTCGGTCTGGTTTCAACAAGTGTGACAAGAACGTCTTCGGTGAACCGGGCAATTCCGAAATCAGCGACGACGATCTTCCGACCATTTGGATCAAACAAGATATTTTCAGGTTTAAGGTCACGGTGGACAATCGACTGAAGGTGTGCGGCCTCGACTCCATCCAACACTTGTAAAAACAGAGCTACAACTTCTTGCGGCGGGGTCCTCCTCGCGATTAGCTCGCGAAGGGATGACGCATAGAACGGCATGACGAAAAACGGCGAGACATCGCCTTTGAGGACCACTGTCCCGTAATCGAGGACTGTGATGATGTTCGGGTGCGTATTGCGCTGCGCAAAGGCGAGTTCATTTTTGAAGCGACGGCGTTTAGCTAGTGTCGCGGCTGCCGGATTCAGTAGCTTGATGGCAAACGCTGCCCCATCTTCGTCACGGACCTCATACACACGTCCACTGCCTCCCTCACCGAGCATCCCGACAACGGTGTATATTCCCAGGACAGTTTCAAATTTTGAGATAGCCATTTATTTATTTTGTACCCAATCCGGCTAACCAACTAAGCTCAGCCGCGACGACCAGCCCGTAGCCAGCGTCGTGGAGCGCGTTGTTAGCCAGCATTTTACCGGAGTGCGCGATTATATTCGTCAGTAAACTTACCAACATAATTGCCTTCTTCTGTGCCGTTGGGAGATGTGATAGTCCAATCGATAATTTGGGATTCAGGCAGAACCACTTCTTGTCCAAAACTATATGACTTGATTTCCTGGAGTTCAGTCGAAATAATTCCCGTGATATGATCTCCATTAATCTTTTTGACCGTCACATATGCATTTTCACGGACGTTTCCTTCTTGGAGGTCGACCGTAACAAAAAGACGGTATCCTTTTGGCAGCCCGTTCAAAAACCGCGACCGTGCATTGGGATAGGATTTCCTGGCTTCATCAACAGACGGTTGTCTCTTTAATCGGTAATCATCTTGAACATGCGTCGGAGTGTCTTTCGGCCCATTGTAATCCGACATCGGTGTTCTTTTGCCAGTTGCCTTTATATCATCGGCTAAAATGCTAACTGGGCAACCAAACCCAACAAACATAAGCATGATGAGCAGAATGAGTCGTGGTCTCATTATTTTTACCTGCGGGCTAACTTGAATTAGACAGCTGCTCCGTTGCTATTCCTAGCAACATGTCGCCATTGATAGAAACAATTTTCTACATCTACAAACTTCCCGGTTGCTACATTTAGCAACGGTTTCGTCCCGATTTCTATAAACTCTATAAACATTTGTCCTCCCCTCTATAAACCTTATAAACCTCCGCTGTCAATGATTCGCCCCACTATGCCTAACGCCACGGCGTGGGCGTAGCGCACTTCCCAGACCTGCCGCCGCGGATCCCACCGTCCGCCCACTTGTTTGACCTGCTGGCGGAGTGTCCCTTCCGATAGCTCAAGTCGGATGGCAACCAGCATATCGGCTGACGGCGGGGCCTTCCGTGGTGTCCACGACTCTTCCTCGACGATCAACTCGACTGTCTTCCAGCGCCTCTGTCCTTGCTCGTCATAACGGTATCGCACGCATACTAAGCGCTCCCCATACTGCGCGAATAACTTCTTTGCTCCACGGTGTCCCGGCTGGACGGTTGACCGAATCTGCATCTCATTCTCCTTTCTCTACAGCCGATCTGAGGGGCTGGTCACACCTTTGCCTCCACGATTCAACACATGCGTATAGATCATCGTGGTGCTCACGTCCTTGTGGCCCAGCAATTCTTGAATCGTGCGAATGTCATAACCGTCTTCTAATAAGTGTGTGGCGAAGGAGTGCCGCAACGTGTGACACCCCACCGGTTTAATGATGCCTGCCTGTTGAGCAGCAACACGCACGGCCCGTTGCAAAACGACTTCGTGCAGATGATGACGGCGTTGTGCTCCGGAGCGTGGATCGACGGAAATCTGCGTTGCCGGAAACACCCATTGCCAGCCCCATGCCATAGGTGCATTGGGATATTTTCGACGTAAAGCGTCAGGGAGGTACACACACCCAAAGCCCCGGGCAAGGTCCTGCTGATGAAGCTCCCGCACACGGCCCAGATGAACAGCAAGCGACTCTTTGATGGTGAAGGGGAGCATTGTGATCCGATCTTTGTTTCCCTTCCCAGCGCGCACAACAATATGATTGGCGCTGAAATCAATGTCTTTCACTCGCAATCGGAGGCACTCCATTAAGCGCAGCCCAGCGCCATAGAGCAGATGACCCATAAGCCAGTGCACCCCGCGTAGAGCGTCTAAGAGCGATTTTACTTCGTGCTTCCGTAAGACGACCGGGAGCCGTCGCGATGGTTTCGCCCGTACGACGTTGCCGATATGACCCGGCTCACAGGCAAGCACCTGTCGGTACAAAAACAGGAGCGCGTTGAGTGCTTGGTTCTGCGTCGCGGCGCTGACCTGCTGGACGACGGCAAGTATGGACAAAAATTGTTCGATCTCTTGCGCTCCCATCTCGGACGGATGACGAGTCGAATGAAAGGACATAAACCGCTTGATCCAGTGTAAATAGGTATCTTCTGTCCGAATACTGTAATGCCGGAGGCGAATGGCAGTACGGACTTGCTCCAGTATGGTGAGTTGAGGTCGGAGATTTTGATTGGGGAAGTGTGGTACGGTCACTAGGGCTTCCGTGTAGACCATTTTCATCGCCGCCGACTGTGTTTGAACACGGCGGGGGACGAGAGGTGCAGGCGCAGTTGTTGACGAGGCCATCTCAATGTCCTCCTTTCGAGGGCGAATATAAAACGAAAATGATTCGTATGTCAATGGAGAAATGGGAGCCGATGTAGGAATAATCTCTCGCCCGACGCTCAAGCGTCGGGCTCATGCGGCAAAGCCTGGTTAAGCAGACTCTCAGGGGGTTTTCAGTTGCCTTTGTAGGTCGAGCCCGGAGCTTGAAATCCGGACGAGGCGGCGTCAATTAATCGCTAGGTAGACGGGTGGAACAAATTGTTCTAGAGGGTGCGAACCTTCCGAGGGTTCATTAGCTGCTTCTCCGCTTGCTTACCCCACACCCAACATTTTCTTTGCCTCTTCTGGCGTAGCGATCTCGCGCCCCATGTCTCGCGCGAGCTGGGCGATACGGGAGACAAGTCGAGCGTTAGTCGGAAACTCAAGCTCGGGGTAGGGGTAGTCCCCTAGCCCAATCGAAATGTGACCGCCGCGTTCCATCGCAGCGGCCGCTACCGCAAACAGATTGCCGCCGACACACATAACCGACCACTGCCAGTTCTGTCCTTTGGGGAAAAATTCAAGGAACGCTTCCATGCCTTTCACCGTGCCGGGGTGCCCTGTAAGGAGCCAGTCTTCAGTCAACACGATCTCACAGTACAGCGGTTCGGCAAAAATTCCCATCTCTGCCAACGCTTGCGTGTGCCGCACTGAGGAAATGTTCCAGAGCGCTTGGATCGGTTTGACGCCGACCGATTTCATGGTCTCCGCAAAGTATTGCCAGGTTTTGGTGGTGTTCATGTAGACTGTTTCAGTGGTCTTGAAACGTTTTCCTTTGGGGTCATACGTGTCGACATTGCTCGTAGCCATGTCGATTGGTCCGAACTCTGGCTTGGTCATCGGATCTTTGGCCATCTCGACAATGTGGGCAATGCGCGCCTCGGGGGAAGGCAGCCACCAGGCGCCGAGGGTGGGCATAGTGATGACATCGCATTTTTCTTTAATGCGACGTACGGTCTCGGCGTACAACTTTGGATCGGACGCCGGCGCCCCGGTCTTGGGGTCGCGTGCATGATAATGAATGATCGATGCACCTTCCCGCCAGCACTCTACCGCTTGGTTGGCGATTTCTTCCGGGCTATACGGAATGTTGGGATTCGCGTCGCGCATCGCGTATTCGTTGATGCGCACTTCAATGATGATTTTGTCGGACATGACAGCCTCCTGTGTAGAGTGAGGACCAAACGTTTGGCTCATACGAGCAACGCTGGACTACTCCCTCGTGACGATCCGCGCTATTAAATACTGTGCGCTCTAGAATTGTCAAGCAAAACCTCGGAAGTGAAAGTAACGTCATGACGACTGGCAGGAGAAGTGCAAACGTTAATGGAAGCAGGATCATTACTGCGCTCAATGGGCCGATTCAGTGGCTGAAAAACACCTTGACGTTTCATCCAGACACGAAACTCAACTCGTCGCCGGCTGATCACGGGCTGCCGTACGAAGAGGTGCGGTTCGGCGGAGCGGATGGCCGCATGTTGCACGGTTGGTATATCCCCAGCCGCTCGCAGAATGGGGCCAGGGCTGAATGGCTCTTCGTGTGGTTTCATGGCAATGCCGGCCACATTGGACATCGTCTCAAGCAGGTGCGCCTGCTGCACGAGCAGATTGGCGGAAGTCATTTTATATTCGACTACCAGGGCTTCGGATTGAGCCATGGGAAGCCGACGCTGGTTGGGATTATACAGGATGGACGAGACATGCTCGATTATGTGCGTGCGCGTGGGTGGGCAGAGGGTCGCCGTGTTGTATACTTTGGCGAATCGCTGGGCTGTGCAGTGGTGTTGACGATCGCCCTTGAGCAGCAGCCGGATAGTGTGATTTTGAGCGCGCCTTTTTATTCTTTACGAGCGATGGGGAAGATTCGGGTCCCGCCGTTAGCGTTTCTGGTCGAACATGATCTGAACAATGCGCGGCTCATTGGACAGCTCAGCACGCCTTTGCTCGTGATTCATGGGACGCACGACCGCACTGTGCCATTTCAGCAAGGGTACGATTTGTACACGTTGGCGGCGCAGCCGAAGATTTTTCTGCGGGTCGAAGGGGGTGGACATACGGATCTGCATGAAGTAGGCGGAGAGCTGTATCTCCGCACGATTCGTGATTTTATAGCGCCGGTTGTATCGGCATGAGGGCAGGGTGAAATTTCTCTGGCGCTGTTTCCAGTTCTTTTTGCTTCTTCTCGTCCTGCTTGGTCTCAGCGTGATTGCTGGGGCGAGTTGGCTCCTTTCCGGTCAGCGTTATCAGCATCTTTTAAGCGAACAACTTAGCGACCTTTTTGGCGCGCACGTGCAGGTCGGAACCAGCCATTTGTCTCTCCATAATGGACTCGGGGTGCGCTTTGAAGGAGTAACAATCCAGGACGACGCCGACGCTGCGCCGTTTTTTACGGCGGCGGAAGTCGACCTGCTGCTCGATTTCTCCGCCCTGTGGCGGGGCGATTTACTCTTTCGTCGCATTTATTTTGTAAAACCTTATTTTCAAATCCTTGCCAATGGAAAGCGGTTTTTGCAATTAGCTGATCGACTGCGCAGCGCAGATCCGACGCCCAGAGAGTCTTCCTCTTGGCTGCCGCGGCTGACGCAAGGGTTTTCTCCGACGCTGGCCGTGCAAGAGGTGCGGTTGCAAGAGGCAAAGATGTCCCTTGACTCAAGATTTACTCGGTCAACCATTTTGCTGACCGAGGCGGAAGCCTCACTCTCGTTTGTTGAGAAAGATCGGCCCTTGATCACCTTGCAGGCGAACCTCAAGAGCAAAGGCGGCATGGTAGGGCGCTTCTCCGTGCGAGCTTCCGCTACAAAAGAAGTTAACTTTGAACAAATAGGACAAGACGAATGGGCGGGAGAATTTTCCGTGGCTGAAGGGCAATTGCAACCGCTCGGGCGCGTGCTTGGCGAAGAATGGCCGACGGCCAATTTCTCCTTGCGCAGTCGTTTTCAGGGAAAAGGGGAGGGACCAGTTGAGTTATTTGGCGTCTTGACGGCGAGCGATCTCCAAGTAGGAGAAGTGTTGCTGCAGGAAGCTCAGGTGAGCCTGACCAAGGTGCGATGGGCTGGGTGGGACCTTGGAGTCGCCCGGCGTGCGTTTACACTTGAAGCGCAGATTGAGCAGGCGCAAGGAAAAATCGGGAAAGAAGCGACGCCTATTACCATCGCAGGCGGGGAACTAAAACTGCAGGACGAGAACCTGGTGGTCGCAAAGCTGCACGGCGATTATGGAAAAGCGTCTCAATTTTCCGATGCGAGCATCTCGTTAAAAAAACTCTCGGCGAAGACCGGCCCTATCCTGGACGCCGCTATTACGGCCGATGTCGACTTAGGAGACGAGGTATTTCGTTTGTTGACAGCCTTAACTCCGATCAATGTTGCGTCTTTTTCTCAGATCGTTGTGCCGCCGCAGGGGCGAGCGCTGACACACTTTCATGTGCAGCGCGCCGGCTCGCGCGGCAAACTGGCGTACGACGGCGTCCTCACGCTGCAGCAAGCGAGCATCCAGGTCCTCCCGTGGCGGCTCAATCTTGATGAAGTAAGCGGGAGTTTACAGCTAGATACCGACGCCGTTACGACAAACGACTTGACCTTCAAGGTTGGCCAGTCCTCGATCACGGCGCAGGGAACGGTGAAGGATTATCTTTCTCCTCGACGAAGCGCTGAACTGCAGCTCGCTTTTAGCGATGTACGTGATTATGACATTGCGCCTTTTCTCCCGTCGGGAAGAATGTTACCGCAGGGCGGATCATTGGCTGGTCGCCTCAAGGTCGCGTTTACGCCTGATGAGGAAACCCCGCGCGTCGACGGCCAACTTTCCTTTTCTCATGTGCACTTTGATCTTGTTGACTTTCTCCAGCCGTTTGAGGTCTCCGAAGGTGAACTCATGTTGGCGGGACAGGGGGGAATCTTTTCTGTCAAGCGGGGGCAATTGCCCGGCGGTGGCTTTTCCGGCCAGGGGCGTATTGAGAGCTGGACGCCCCTGCGTTTGGAATTGTCCGGCAATTTCCCTGAACTGAACCTTGAAGCGGCGCTCGCGCTTGATAAACCGGAGGATGGCTCTCCGAGAAAGACAGATCGTGAAGTCCGCGCCGATCTCACCTCTACTCGGTTACGTTACAAAGGAACACGTGTAGAGAACCTTCATCTCTTCTGTTATTGGCATGGTCGTCAGGCGGACCTGTTGGGCGATCGTGCGACCGTTGCCGGGGGGGGGGTGGCAGGCGAGGCGATTTTGTGGCCCGACTTCGATGCTATGTATCTGGGACTGCAGTTGTCTGAGGTCGACGTCGAACGTTTCTTTCAAGCCGTCGGCTCGCCGACGAAAGCGTTGACTGGCAGGTTAAGCAGTCAAGGGAAAATTTATATACCTGATTGGGCGAAGTGGGACGAATTAGCGGAATGGGAGGCTACACTTTCGGTAGCGGTGATGCATGGCGTGGCGCAACGACTGCCTATTTTAGTGCGTCTCTGGTCAGCGCTTAGCATGCAAGGTTTGTTACAATTCCAATTGCCGAGCTTGCCGACTGAAGGGTTGCCGTTCTCGTCGCTCACTGGCGACTTCGCCTTAGGAAAAGGCAGGGCGTTGACCCGCAATCTCACGCTTGATGCCAGCTTCCTGAGGCTCGATAGCCGCGGACACATTGATCTGGCCTCGCGCGCGCTGGATTTGCGGCTTGCCTTAGTCCCTCTGCATGGCATCACGAGCAGCGTAGCAAAGGTGCCGTTGGCGGGAGCATTATTAGCGCGTAGCGCCGATTATCTGACGACCTTGAATTTCCAAGTATCAGGGCCGTATGCTGACCCATCCGTCACGCCGGTGTTGGTGGACATGAGCGGCCAATAGATTCATTGCTCGAGATTCTTCCTGAATGAGAGCGTGAATCTTTTGGCTGTGCGGTCGGCTGGTCATGGGAAGAAAAAGCAGGTAAAAAAAGGCGAAAGGCTTAAGGCTACAGGCTTAGGGGAATCCCTTTATCTCGTAGTTCGCACTCTTGAGGCGTTTTGTTGAAAGTTGTGTATGGCTCTTACACCCTTAATGGAACAATATCGAGCGACGAAGCGGCGTTATCCTGACGCCGTCGTACTCTTTCGGCTCGGAGATTTTTACGAGATCTTTTTCGACGACGCCAAGCAAGCTGCAGTGTTGCTCGATTTAACGCTCACTGCCCGGGACGGCGGCGACGGCAAAGTGCCGATGTGCGGCGTTCCCTACCATGCCGTGTCGGGGTACATCGCACGGTTGGTGAAGGCTGGGAAGAAAGTCGCGATCTGTGACCAAGTCGAAGATCCGCGCACCGCAAAAGGGCTGGTGAAACGCGAGGTCACACGCGTGGTCACGCCGTCAACCTTTATCGAGGATGACGCCGACCCCAGTAGCCCGCGTCTCTTAGGCGTGTTTCACGCCGAACGCCAATGGGGGCTGGCGCTGTTAGAGCCGAACACCGGGCTCTTTCTCTTTTGGGAAGAAAGTGAGGAAACCTTGCTCGACGCGCTGGAGCGTGTCGCCGCCAGCGAAATGGTAACGACGAAAAGTGTCGCTCAGGCTCCTGTGCTGGTGGAATACTGCGCCCGGCGCCCCAGCGTAGTCGTCACCTCGCTCGACGATTGGCAAGCCGCGTATGATGACAGCATTGCATATATCAAGGCGTTTTTTGGGCTGGATTCGTTACGTGCATTAGAGCTTGAGACTGTCTCCACGAGCGCCGTAGCCCTGGTGCTGCGTTTTCTCCAAGGCCATTTGCAGACCGCATTGCCGCACATTGCTTTTCCGCGACGACATCAAGCGGGTTCGACCATGGTGCTCGGTCCAGTTGTGGAACGGAGCCTTGAACTGTTTCGCTCGGCTAATCCGGATGGGCGCGGCAAAACCCTTCTGGAGGTGCTGGACGAGACGCTCACGCCTATGGGTGGACGGCTCATACGCCGTTGGCTGCAGAATCCGCTCTTGTCTCTCCCGCATATCACTGCCCGCCATGACGCGGTAGAAGAGCTGACGGCTCAGGCGTCTTTACTGGATGCTTTGCGCTCGGCGCTGGCCCCATTGCGCGATCTTGAACGACTCGCCGCGCGCTTTAGCGCACAAGTTGCGACCCCAAAAGCTGCG
>CAZUFQ010000189.1:0-9775 GCA_964618735.1 uncultured Enterobacteriaceae bacterium | reverse complement strand
TATGAGCACACGTGCAGGTGTGTCCTCAACGGGGCGATTTGGCAGTTGCACAGTCTCCAGCGGGTCCTCCACCGCCTCCCCTTGCCGACGAACCGCCGAGAGTGGCTCGCCCAGAAAAATAAACCCGATTTAATGACCAGCTGTGAACATTTTGCCGCCGATGGCCCCGCCGATACCGCCTGCGCCGTAAATAATGTACCGCATGCAATCTCCTTTTTAACGACTACGAACCTGTCCATCTATTCTGAACTGAGGCTCTACGCTAACCGAAACACCTGCAGTTCGTCAAACATAGTCCATTTCGATTGACATACCCAGATTTCTCGCGCGATAATTGCTCACTGAAGATCCGCATCGCCAACCAAAGGAGGGTATGATGATGGCAAGCACCTCGATTTTTTCTGCGGACTCCCACATGATGGAGCCGAGCAATCTCTGGATGGATCGCCTCAATCTTAGTCTGCGCGACCGCGCGCCACGAGTAATCAGTAATTATCAGGAAAAGAAAGGCAGCTTCTTTGTCGCAGAAGGGTTGACGCCGTTTCCTGTGGGCGGCGGCTTCGCTGCCGGAAAAGATCCCAAGGACCTGGCGACGAACCAGAGCGTGGGCTACGAGCAAGCGCGCCCGAGTGGTTGGGACCCAGTCGAGCGCCTGAAGGATCAAGATATTGACGGAGTAGAAGGAGAAGTGCTGTACACCACGCTCGGCATGTTTCTCTTTCACCTCAAAGATCTCGAACTGCAATGGGCGTGTTTTCGCGCGTATAACGACTGGGTGGCGGAATTTGCCAGCCATGCGCCGCAACGCTTGATTGGCCTCGGGTTGATCGCCACGCAAGATGTCAACGAAGCCGTGCGCGAACTGCAACGCGTCGCGAAAAAAGGGCTGCGGGGTGTGATGATGAATGCGTCTCCCGCCGGTGATCTTCCCTATAGCGATCCATCCTTTGACCCGCTGTGGGCGGCGGCGCAGGATTTGAACCTACCTGTGAGTTTGCATATTTTGACAGGAAAAAGAAGTGTACAGATGGGCAAAGGCCGCGTCGCTTCTACTATGTCGATCATCCATGAGATTCAGTATTCCTTGACGGACCTGATCTACAATGGCGTGTTGGAGCGTTTTCCTAAACTCACCCTGGTCTCAGCAGAAAACGATATCGGCTGGATCGCGCACTATCTCTATCGCCTTGACATTTGTTACGACACGTTGCGCTATGTCGATCCTACCCCCATCACGATGAAGCCCAGTGAGTATTTCAAACGGCAGGTATATGCGACCTTTCAAGATGATCGTCCAGGCGTGATGACATACGAGTTCGCGGGAGAGAACAACCTCATGTGGGCTTCGGACTTTCCGCATCGAGCTTCGACATGGCCGCGTTCGCGTGAAGTGGTCGAGCAGAACTTCGCCGGGATTCCGTCCGCAGTGAAACAGAAAATCACTTATGACAATGTGCATCGGTTATATGGAATCTAAGCCCATTCTGTAGCAGTAGAAAAAAACCTCCTTCCTGCGTATTGCGGGATTCCTCTTGATAAGGAAGAAGTAAGAGCCGTGCCGGGGCTTCCAAACTTCATCCCCGCACAAAGAAGGAGGGAGGTTTTATGAACCATCGACGATTGGCCGAACTCGCTGGAGGACTGTCGCTATTCGCGTTAATCAGTACTCCAGCTTTCACACAAGCGAAGAGCGCTGACCTCGAAGGATTCCAAGAGGTCCCTGCGCTTTCCACAACAGGTGAGGGACGATGTGACGTCAAAGCCAATAAGGCAGGAACTGAAATCGAGGCGACGGTAAGCTACAGCGGTCTTGAAGGCGAAGTGACACAATCCCATGTCCACTTCGGCCAGCCTGGAGTCAGCGCTGGCGTTATGTTTTTCTTCTGTTCAAATCTAGGGAACGGACCCGCCAACACCCCGGCCTGCCCGCCCG
Organism: uncultured Enterobacteriaceae bacterium; assembly: GCA_964618735.1. GTDB lineage: Bacteria > Desulfobacterota > Binatia > Bin18 > Bin18 > SYOC01. The sequence continues at coordinate 7,842 of CAZUFQ010000189.1, read as the reverse complement.
CTCCAGGTTCAGTGACAAGAACGATCGTCGCCGCTGACATTATAGGACCAGCAGGGCAAGGCATTGCGGCAGGGGAAATCGATGAAGTCATCCAAGCCATTCGTAGCGGCGCCGCATATTGCAACGTCCACTCAACTTTGTACCCTCCAGGAGAGATCCGCGGTCAACTTACAGGGAAATCGTCCCACTAAGGCATTGCTAGCTCATCACTCGGTTTCGTGTCGGGGACAAGGGGCTCAAGGCCCCTTGTCGTAACAACGGGCGGGAGAGTATTTCTCGGAAGTTCTTTACACAAGCACGTTCTTTTCTCGCAAAGCGGCAACCTCTGTCTGGCTCAAGCCAACAATCTGCTCCAGCACATAATCAGTATCCTGCCCCAAGAGAGGAGCGGGGCGGTTAACTTTACAGGGAGTCCGCGACATCTGCCACGGAATGCCGAGATGGCGACGAGTTCCGACTTCTCCATGTTCTAATTCAACAAAAAACTCTCGTTCCTCAACCTGTGGGTTTGCCAGGATATCCCGTCCGTTCAATGAAGGATAAGCAGCAATACCAGCATGTTGCAGCTTCTGAGTGGCGTCTTCGGCAGACCGCTCTTGAGTCCAGGTAGTGACAACTTCCTCGACCATGTCTTCATTTTCCTTGCGCACGGCCAGCGTAGCAAAACGCGGGTCGGTCGCGAGATCCGATCTTCCAATGACCATGCACAACCGCCACCATTCGCCATCGTCGCGCACGGCGATACTCACCCAGCGATCATCTCCCTGGGAACGAAACACACCGTGCGGCGCCATATAGGGATCACGGTTTCCATTACGCGGCGGCTGCGCTCCATTCATAGCTTGTCACATTAACGCATCGGGCAATACAGTGGGCCAGGTTTACCGCTGAGAGGAATCAATATACTGGCCTTCACCAGTCTTCGCACGGTGGAGCAAGGCGCACATAATGGCGAACGTCCCATGAATTCCTCCATTGGGATCACCGTAAGAGAACCCGGCTTGGAGAGGATCACCGCCGCGATAACCGGTCAGCGACGCCATGCCGCTGAGCGCAACCTGCGGGGGACCATACGAGACATAGCTGCTTTCCGGACCGGTCGCGCCATAACCTGAAAGCGCAGCCATGATGATGTCAGGCTTAATCGTCCTCAACACCTCATAGCCGAGCCCCATTTTATCCATGACGCCGGCGGCAAAATTCCCGGTGATAATATCGCTTTTCGCGACAAGTTTTTTGGCGAGATCAAGCCCTTCCTGCGTCTTCAAATTCAACGTCAAGGAACGCTTTCCCTGATTGTACTGATTAAAGTAGCCGGACCGATTGTAGCCCCCCGGTTTATTATCCGCCCAGGGAGGAATGAGCCGCGATGGACACATGCGGGTCGTACTCTCGATGCGGATGACCTCTGCCCCGAGATGCGCCAATTGCAAGGCGCCGTAGGGTCCAGCCCAGGCCCAGCAGAAATCAGCGACACGGATACCTTCTAACGGTGCTTTTGCCATAGTATGCTCCAGTCTCAATCCTCTAGATAATCCCATGCTGTCGCAGCTCTTCCAGATTTTTCGCGTCGAGGCCCAGCTCGCCAAACACCTCGGCGTTATGCTGTCCGAGACACGGCGCGGGACGACGTAATGTCCATTGCATCGCCGTACACTGGTAGGGCGCGGTGGGATACGGGAAGGTTCCCGCCACTGGATGCGCGACCTCAGCGAAGAACCCGCGCGCTTTCAGATGTTCAGAATTCAAGACGTCGCCCATAGTCGACACAGGAGCAAAAGGAATCCGACGCGCTTGTGCTTTGTGGTACAACTCATCCACGCTTTGTTCTCTCACCCAATCTTCCAGCAACAGCTTGAGCGCATCCCAATTCTCCGCGCGTTGCATGCGTGTGGCGAAGATGGGCTCCTCCGCCCATTCGGGACTTCCCATCATCTCCATGAACCCTTTCCAATGATGCTCCTCAACACAGCACAGGTAGATGAAGCCGTCTCTGCATTCCATGATGTCAAGTGGACGAATCGCTTTGTTCCCGGTGAAGCGGACGACAATTTGGTTCGCGTAGGTTGGCATGATGCTGGCAAACTCGGAGATCGCCATCAAGGCTTCCTGAGTAGAACAATCCACATGCTGCCCAACTCCATCACGCAGACGGGCAAACACCGCGCCAAGCGTCGCCACTGCAGCGTGGATGCCGGCCTGAAAGCCCGCTTGCTGGCCATACGGCTTAAGGGGCGGCAGATCTTCACTGCCAGCCACACCGGCGCCATTCAGATAACAAAGCCCGCCAGCGTTCCATAACGTTAAATCCGTCGCTTGGTACCTACTCTGCGGTCCTGTCAGACCAAACGGCGAGATAGAGGTCATGACCAGCCCAGGGTTCAAGCTTGCTAATGGCTCGTAGTCTAAGCCCATAGCGGTCATACGGGTAGGATGCACATTATGCACAAACAGATCGGCTTTGCTGACAAGTTGCCAAAAAAGCTCTTGCCCCCGCTTTTTGGTCAGATCGAGCGTGACGCCTCGCTTATTGGTATTCAAGTAGAGAAACAAACCACTTTTCTCGGGATGAGGAATTTCCCCGGGAAAAGGTCCTCGTTGGCGGGCAGCATCACCGCCATTCGGCGATTCGATCTTGACGACCTCGGCCCCCATATCAGCCATTAGCTTGGTCGCATACGCGGCAGCGACCATCTCACCGCATTCAATAATGCGAAAACCTTCCAAACCGCGTCCCGGCATAGACCCTCCTATGTTTCCCTTGCCGCCGGGCAAGTCTCGGATGTGGGGGTTACTCTAGTAAGGGAAGGCTCCGACGTCAAGGTTCGTCGTGGCTGGCGCTAGTATAGTCGGCCTTGAGGAATTTGCCGCTGAGCTGAATTGAGCATACGGCTGTTCCGCGCATACGCGTCGAGTGCGGCCATGAACTGATCCCGACTGGCAGCCTGGGAAGACGTACTCATCGGTCTAGCTATCGTGGCGGCAGGAACGATTGGCGCCAAGGAAGGCGGCGGTGCTGCATCATTTTGACTAACTTTCGTCTCACTACTGTCCGCTCCATCCTGCACATGTGAATGGATATGGAGCAACGCTAGCATGTGCTCGCCGATGTCTTTGCCTGACTCATATTCCAATAGAGCATTGGCAGCCCCAGTCGCAGCGCCAATGGGACCGCCAAATAAGGTATCCCCCAATACTCGAGACGCCGGCGAGATCGTGCTGCCAGTAATGGCGCGATAGACAGTCGAAATGATCGGTAGGTGTTGCAGTGGGTTGACGACATCTAAAATATCGCGGAACGTAAACCCGTCTTCTCCCCATAAATGAAAGCCAGAGCTTTGCTTTGCCCGTGGTTCAGATGAGGGTGTAGTGCTGATGGGAGAAGCAGTTGATTGAAGAGAAGGTGACGAAAGCGGCACAGAAAGTTATTCCTATCCTGTACCTCGCAAAAGAAGGGCCAGCATTTTGTTAGCAGGCGCAAGCAAAAGAGGAAATTTCTGCCGTCTCGTTGGGAAAGAGTTACCGAGCGGCCTTTCCATACAGAGTCTGCGGTGCGCAAGCGCACCCTACTCCGGACCCAATCCTTAGCCTCGTCACTCAGCACTCTCTTGTCGCATCCTGCCCTACCTGTTCCAGGCGGGCAATCACCTCATGTGGATTGATCCGCTTCTTGAAAAAGAACACGCTGCCTGGCACGTCCTTAAAATCCTCTTCACTTACATTCAAGTCCGCCGACACCGCTACGACCATGTCTGAACGTCCTGAGCGTTGCAGTTTCATAATCTTCTTTACCAAATAATCAGGACGCCAGAACCCAACGATCTCCAGTAGCGCGGTGCGACCATCACGATGACGAAAAGCAAAATCGGGAATGAACACCGTTTCTTTCAAGTTGATAATGGCCACCTCGCGTTCGATTTCCCAGCCGCTGTCGACCTCAGCGAAACGCTCGGCAAAGGTGCGTTCGAGCAAAGAGTCGTACATCGTGCTGTCGCGGTAATGCGAGACCAATTTCACTGTTTCATCAAGCGGAAAAAAGCGACGAGCACCGTCAGCCCCTACGATCTCAGCTTCCATCTTCCAGCGCGTACAAAGCAATAACGCCGGTAAGAACACTGCCAGTTGCAAGCCGTATTTCTGCGACATGCGGAACATACTGACCGGGCCATCAAGCAAGACTTCGTAGCCGCTATCGAGATCTCCCTGGATCGTGTGCATTAATTGATAGAACGTGATAAATTTAAAGAGTTGTTTATAACGGCTCGGAATATTGCGGAAGACCGACAGCTTCATCTGCACGCAGCGATAGAGCATAGCCTGCGCGAGCGCGACGTTGTAGCGTTGCAACAGCCATGCGATGGTAGGCGCATCAAATTGTGTGAGAATGTGGTTCTCGCTCAGATCGGCATACAGCGCCCAAGCGATCTGTTCAGGTTCCGTTTTGTATTCTCGTGCAACTTCGAGCAACAACTCGTCTTTCGTCACCGGGTGAATCAGGTCAGGGTGGAGAACGACCGGATGGTTCTCGCGCGCCAGTGAAAATAGGCGTTGGCGAATCTCAGCCGACGGAGCCACACTACGCTCGATGAATTCGCAACGATCGTCACTCAACAACTTGGCGAGTCCGCGCTGAATGCGGTAATCAGTGCTGTCCTCGGCATATCGATTGAGCGCTTCAGTCAGTTCCCGCCGAGTTTTCCCTTCGTGGTCAGAGAAAATCTCGATCAGCGCTTCGGCCATCCGCGTAAAACGTGGGGAGTCAACGGCGATGTAGCGAGGATAGAGATACGGCCCTTCGTTGCGGGTGAGCAGCAGATCAGAGGTGAGCATTATCAGGTCATCAAGTCATGAAGTCATCAGGTCGTCAAGTCATGAGAGAAAACCTGAAACTTGCAGACCTGCAGACCCGAAGACTTTATAACTTCAGACTTTCTTGCGCTTTATGTTTCATGCTGCTCAATCACGATACGCAGAACGTCGCTGACGGCGAGGATGCCAAGGAGTTTCTCTTCCTCGACGACCAACAACGCGCCGATACTATGGTCATGCATCAATTTCGTCGCGTCCAGAAGTGATGCTTGAGGACTAATGCTCATTGGCTCCACCGTCATTGCCTCAGCTACCGTGAGTTCTCGCAACGTCTGACGCAGTTCTTCTTGGTCACGAAGAATCTGAAACGCCGGGGTAAAGAACTTAAGGTCGCCATCAGTCACAATGCCCACCACTCTTCCATGCTCTAGAACTGGCAATTGGTGCACTTGATGTTTCTCTAGCAAACTCAGGGCGTGCTGCAGGGAATCTCCAGAACTCACAGTCACTGGAGATTCGACCATTACTTCTCTCACCCGCAGTGTTCGGAAGCTGCGTTTCATCGCGATACCTCCTCTTCAAGCAAGAGCATTTTTTGCGAGTGTGGAGGTTTTTCCCACAGAGGGCAAGCCCGGACAGGCAGATAGCTCGTTCGTTTCGCTCACTCTATAGCGTATAGCAGACGGCTTGTTCTCTACCTCAGATTTACTGAGCTGCGCGGTGCAAATAAGGGCGGACCTTAAACCCTACAGCCTTCAGCCTACCTGCCCACAACGTCCAGCAGGCTCCCTACCGTTTCGTCTGCGGCTTGCAACGCCTTGAGGTTCGCCTGATACGCTCGCTTCGCAGTTATCAGACTGGTCATTTCTTGGCTAACATCCACGTTCGATTTTTCAACCAGACTGACACCGTCCGCTGACTGTTCCAGCGCCAACGGTCCGGGCAGCTCTAACTTCTTACTAGTGGCGATCACACCCTGTGGATTGACGGACTCCAGCACCGTTTGACTCTGCTTGAAGCCATCGGTGTTGACATTAGCGAGATTATTAGCAGTGACGTTCAGTTGTTGCTGAAAAGCGTTGAGACCAGAAAGGGAGATATTCAGAGAGGAGATCATCAGGCGTCACCTTTCAGAATGACAGTGTTGAGCGGTTACCTCATAACGTGTACGAATACATTGTGGGTCTCATTTCGCTAAAAAGTCGGCTAATATTTTTGAAACTTTAATAGCTTTCATTGACCTTCGCTTGTTTGAGGAGGAAGAACTTGAAGCTTGAGACGTTCGTGCGCCGCACTCACCTTAACGCGCCGGCCGAAGAGGTCTTTCGTTGGCATGCACGCCCTGGATCATTTGAACGGTTGATCCCGCCATGGGAAGAGATGGAGGTCGTTGAGCGCACTGACGGCATTAAAAAGGGATCACTCTTGATTCTGCGTATGCAACTCGGACCCTTCTCACAATACTGGATCGCTGAGCATCAAGGCTATCAGGAAGACCGGCAGTTCAGCGACGTGCAACTCTCCGGTCCTTTTGCTCATTGGGCGCACACCCATCGTTTCGTTCCAGACGGGCCTTCCTCCTGCTACCTGGAAGATCACATTGAGTATGCCCTGCCTCTCGGAACGCTCGGACAATTTGGGGGAGGAGCTTTCACTCGCCAGAAACTGCACCGTATGTTTACATACCGCCACCAGATTACCGGTACTGATCTTGCGGTTCACGCCCGCTACAAAGGAGCGCCAATGCGAATCCTTATCACTGGGGCTTCTGGTTTAATTGGGTCTGCACTCGTTCCATTTCTCACAACGGGCGGGCACAAGGTAACGCAACTGGTCCGTGCGCAGTCGAGCGCGAAGGGAGAGGGAATCCCATGGGATCCCGAACGGGGAATTCCCTATCTTGCGAGTATTGAAGGGTTTGATGTTGTTATCCATCTCGCGGGAGAAAATATTGCAACCGGTCAATGGACCGAAGAGAAAAAGGCGCGCATCCGCGACAGTCGCGTCAACAGTACACGAATACTCTGTGAAGCCCTGTCATGTCTTACACACCCGCCTAAAGTATTAATTAGCGCCTCTGCCGTCGGCTACTACGGGAATCGAGGAGATGAGGTCTTGTCTGAAGAAAGTACGGCAGGACAAGGATTCTTATCCGACGTGTGTACGGCGTGGGAGGCGGAGACGCTGCCTGCACGGCGGCGCGGTATTCGGGTAGTCCATGCCCGCTTTGGCGTCATCCTCAGCCCCCGTGAAGGAGCGCTCGCAAAGATGCTGCTCCCTTTCAAGTTTGGACTGGGTGGGAGAATTGGTTCGGGGGCGCAATATATGAGTTGGATTACGCTTGACGACGCAGTTGGAGCCCTTCACCATGCGCTGATCACAGACACGCTAGAAGGACCAGTGAACGTTACTGCGCCGCCCCCACCATCACACAGGGAATCCACCGCAGCGCTTGCTCGTGCATTGGGAACGCGGCCATAGTAAAAGCCGAAGCCACCACGAATCACAGTCTTACCGAGGCCAAACGGATCATAGGCAAAGCCAATGCGGGGAGAGATATTGTTTTTGTCCGAAGGTTTCTGTGCAGTCTGCGGAGCAGTGATGGCGAACGAATAAGGAGATGGAATGGACTCGTAGTCGTAGCGTACGCCAAGGTTCAGCGTAAGGTTCGGGCTGAGCTTCCAGTCATCCTGGGCGAAGAAGCCGTAGTCGATGGTCTTCAGATCGAAGTTTGGACGGCCGATGCCCTGGGTAATGCTGCTATAGCAGGCCAGCGTGCCATTCGCGGCGATGGTTGGGGTAGCACCGGTGCTGGATTGGCAGGCGCCGGAGGGCTTCACGATGTCAGCGATGTAGTTGACCAGCGAACCGTAGGAATAGGATCCGTTGCTCTGATAGAGGTTATTGAAGAGATCGTAGTTCTGAAGGATGTCCGTACCGAAGCGGAGAGTGTGCTTGCCGAAGCTGTACGAAGCCGTGTCGCCGATTTGCCATTTACGCTCATCGGGATACGAAGTGCGGTAGCTATAGTAC
>CAZUFQ010000188.1:0-9792 GCA_964618735.1 uncultured Enterobacteriaceae bacterium | reverse complement strand
GTTCAAGAGTTCAATCCAGATGAGAATCCACAACCATCTCACAAAACCCTTTTAAACCGACTTCAACCCACACCCGCGCGTCCTCACGGCCATTGACTTGCACCCCAAGGAGACAGCTGTGCCGACCAGGCGTCACCCCAACATTTGGCTTGAGCACGACCACGCCAATCTTTCCTTCCGGCATAGCCAGAGGAGAGAAGGAGCGGAGGGCCACCTCGACCTGGTCCGATTGCCACGCGCTGTGCTCCAGGATGTAGCGTTGCAACGTTTGAACCACGCGTTCTTGCGTAAGCGCTTGCGGTTTGTCTTCTGCACTCGCGGAGAGCGCAACACACCCAAGCAGTAGTCCCGGAATCAACACCCAGCATACAGTCCGCCAGCTCACAGTTGCGCTCCTCTATGTTCGTTTACAATCGAACAAGGTTATTTGCGGTTTGCATCATCTCGTCAGCAGTGCGTATAGCGCGCGAGCTAATTTCATAGGCGCGCTGGCCCGCAATCAGGTTCACCATCTCTTCAACGACGCTGACGTTCGAGCCTTCGAGAAAAAATTGCGACAAGGTGCCCAAGCCGTCCGCCCCCGGCGCTCCCTGTGTAGGGTCGCCCGACGCCTGCGTAGGCCGGAAGAGATTCCGACCGACGCTGTCTAATCCAGCCGGATTCACAAACCGTGCGAGCTCAAGCGAGCCAATTTGCTGAGGTTGCACAGTGTTCGGCAACTGCACGGACACCGTGCCATCCACACCAACAGTAATAGACTGAGCATTTTGAGGGATAGTCATTTCAGGCTGAATGAGGAAGCCGTCGTCAGTCACTAATCGTCCCTGGCTATCCCTCTTCAGCGACCCAGCTCGCGTGTACGCAGTATCCCCATTGGGTTGCGTCACTTGAAAGAATCCTTCCCCTTCAATCGCTATATCCAACGGATTGCCAGTCGGTTGGAGATCTCCTTCCATAAAGAGCCGTTGGGTCGCCACCGCGCGGGACCCATGGCCGATTTGGAAGCCAGACGGCACCTCTGTCCCCTGCGAGGAGGTATTACCAGCGGACTGTAACGATTGATAAATAAGATCCTGGAAATCCACACGGCTGCGCTTGAAGCCATTCGTTTGCACGTTAGCAAGATTGTTCGCGACCACGTCCATCGTCAATTGCTGGGCGTGCATGCCGGTGGCGGCAGTCCACAATGCGCGCATAATTAAATTCGCTTATTCTTTAAGATTTTTCTTAGGACTTCATACTGACAACAAATTATTGCTTAAGGTTTTCCGACTTCGTTGACGACTTTTTCTGTGGTCTCATCCATCGTGCGCATCGCGCGTTCGTACGCTTCAAATTGGCGCTCGACATCAATGAGCGAGACCATTGCCATAACCGGATCAACATTCGCGTCTTCAATACTACCCTGGAGCACCTGGGTGTTGCCCTTCGCTGATTGTATCTCGGCGTCGTTGACACGAAAGAAGTTCGCCCCTTCGCGGACGAGGTCGCGAGCATCTTCAGCTTGCACGATTTTCAACCGATCGACAGGCGCGCCATCCACAACCACGGAGCCGTCAGTTCCTACCTCGACCTTCGTTCCCTCCACGTGAATCGGACCCTTCTCACCCAACAACGGTTCGCCTGAAGGCGTCACAACGGTGTGAGAGGCGGACAAACTGAAAGCGCCTTGACGCGTATAACGCACGCCATGAGCAGTTTGCACGGAGAAAAGTCCGTCACCTACAAGCGCGAGGTCAAGAGGATTCCCCGTGTTCCGCAGATTGCCGTTCGAGAGGTCCGTATGTTGTTCGGAGAGCGCCACTTGACCACCGATGGGCAGGTTACGCGGCTGGGACCCTTCGAGAATCTCACGAAACACTAACCTGACGCCTTTGTAGCCGGCAGTGTTGACGTTGGCGAGGTCTTGGGTCACCATTTCCAGCCGGCGGGTCTGGACGAGCGCCCCGGAGAGGGCTTTGTACATGGCGGCATTCATAAGGTTTGTCCATTTTGAGCAAAAGGCGTACCGTCGTCCGGGGCCCCATTGAGCTGAGTAACGAAGCTTTTGAGACCTGCCGCCAAGCTCCGTCCGTGCTGCGCCTCGGCAATCTTTTCCTGCGGGGCGGCAGATTTTTCTCCTTGGGGTGAGCGGCGCGGCTCTTGTTGTTCCCCTTGGGTTGAGCGTCGTAACTCTTGGAGCAACCGCACCTGCGCGAGTGGGAGTTTGAGCACGCGTGCAACCTGTTGCACGTCTTCTCCTTCGGCAAGCAACATCGCTGCGGTCGAGTACGAATCCGTGCTGCGTCCCGTCAGCTGTTCTCCGGAAAGCGCCGATTGATGCAAAAGACGCCGAAGATTCTGCTCGGCCAGATCCGTTTGCGTGAGCAAGGCTTCGAGTCGTTTTTGAGTAATCTCCAAGGAATGAAAAAAACTGCTATTGAGCATACCGGCGCGATTGACCGCTTCTTCGAGATACGCCATGCGCGCTTCCCAGCCGTCGCTTTTTTCAGGCTGCACCTCGCGAGGCTGCGCCTTGCGTTTGCGCGCGTTCCACAAGAACATCACGCCGCCACCGGAAAGAAACGCCGCCACAACACTCGCACCCATCAAGATCATCCAGAATTGCTGCATGATCGTACCCCCAGTATGGTTTGGCTCTCGCGTCAAATCGTGAGAGAAAAGCATAGGTTCTTGGAACTCCGGAACCTTCACCGTTGGCGGCTCAGTGACTTGCGTGTGAGGCGGCTCAGCAACCTTAACTTCGTTCGGGGCCTCTTCTTGAATCGGGGCCTCGCTCATCAATGGCAAGCCTGGCGCAACGAGGTGAGGCTCCTCGGACAGTCGAGCTGAAGGCGTAGGCTTCAGCATTGTCCAGGGTTGCGTTTCCGCCCGCCACGCGCCAGGAAGAGGGTCTTCACTTTTTTCTTGCTCTTGTTGTTGCGCTGTCTCCACAACGGAAAGTTTTCTGGATTTCTCTTGTCCGCGCAGCTCTTCGTTACGCGGAGGCGCAGGCCGGGCGCCAATGTCCTTCCCTTTTGATAAAGAGGGACTAGGGCTCTTAGCCAGTTCCTGCAGTTCGCTCATAGAGACAAGTAAACGCTGCGGGTTTGTCAGGGTCGTCACTGTACACTGATGCGCGTCCCGCAAATCAAGCACAACGCGGACAACGCCGGCGCGAAATTGAGAAATACGAACCTTCCGTATGGCGCCCGTGGGAAGATCAAACGCGGAGCGGCCCCGGGAACTGAAGGAGGCGGGGAACAGATCAACATAACAACGAGCGGCCTTCTCTGCGTCGCCCCGGAGATAGTCCCGAGACGACTGGACCGGGGCAGAAAGCGATAACTCTACCTCGTCTTGGACCACCCGGAGAATAGCGACCGTGGCTGGGCTCTTCCGCCCAGCAGCAGGAACCTGAGGGGTTGTTGACTCTGAAGCATCGACAGCGACCGGAGCGGATTCGTCAACTTCCGCTTGTACAGGCGCAGTACACACGCAGGCGACAACAACGAGTAGCGCCCGCAAGACATGCAGGGACTGCCCTTTTCGAGCACGAGGCAGCCGGGTCGCGTTAGAGAGCGTCACGCGTGTTTCATCTTTGTAGTCGACTTGGCGGGAGCAGAAGCATGCCCGTTTGCAGTCGACTTGGCGGGAGCAGAGGCGTGCCCGTTTACTTCGGGGCGTTTCCGCGGCTTGGCCGGCGCAGCTTCGGTCGCATCTTCCTCCCCCAAAGCTTCACGTAAGCGGCTGACTGCTTGCGCATGGATCTGGCAAATACGGCCTTCGGTCAATCCGAGGATTTCGCCGATTTCTCGCAGCGTCAGCTCCTCATGATAATACAGAGTTACGACTAAACGTTCGCGTTCGGGCAACACGTCGATGGCCCCAGCCAGTTTCTCCACCAAGTCTTTTCCCTCGACACACACAAAGGGATCTTGGTAAGGGTTGCCGGCGAATTTTTCCTGTGCGTGCCGCCATTCCTCTTCAGACGCAATATTCAGATCTTCGAGACTAAGCAGCGTCGAGTCGCTCACTTTTTGATCAACCCGATAATACTCCTCAAGCGACACGCCTAACTCGTTCGCCATTTCTTCCGGCGACGCTTCCCGACCAAACTTGCCGGTCAATCGTGTACGAGCAGCCGTCACCCGCCTGCCCCAAGAACGAACGGAGCGACTCACCCAGTCGAGTGAGCGCAGATACTCCATAATCTCGCCCTGGATGCGATAGCGGGCGTACGTCTGGAAGGCGACGCCGCGTCCGGGATCGTAGCGCTGTAACGCTTCAAGCAAACCGACAATACCTGAGTGAATCAACGAGCTCACATCGATGCCTGGCGGGAGACGGCGGTGGACCCGTTCCGCCACCAGCCGCACCAATGGTAAATAGGTATCGACGATTTCCTCTTGCGAACCCATACTCACTGACCGGGTGCGCCCCGGCGTTCCGGGGCGAGACTCTGTTACTGCTGCTTCTTCTCTCACCTCTTCTCCTCCAGGCTATGGTAACAATAAATCCACGACGGACTCTGGCTGAGCGAGCTCAATACCTTGGGTAACCGCAGCTCCATTCGTCAGGTAGGACAACGGGGCTCCGCTCGTAATGACAGTGTTCACTAACGAGCCAAAACATCCGGATTCATCAATCATTGAAAATAACAACGAGTCATATCCTACGCGCTTAAACCGCTGCGCCCACACGGCGGCGTCGCGCCAATTGGTTGCAGCATCGAACACGAGCGTGCGTCGCACGTCAGACGCAGTCTGTTCTTGCAATACGCTTGCCAGCTCGGAAAGCTCCGCAGCATCGCGCGGGCTCACGCCCGGAGTGTCAATTAACACGAGATCACAAGCAGATAGACGCTCAAGGGCGCGATTCAGACCCTCGGCCCCTTCAGCGACTTCACACGGCGTCCCCAAAATTTCGGCATACACTGTCAACTCTTCGACGCCAGTAACCCGACGATTGTCAAGACTGACCCACCCAATCTTGCGATCCTTCTTCCGCATCAAGTGCACAGTCAGTTTCACCAGCGCACTCGTTTTCCCCACTCCCGGAGGGCCGATGAACGCCAAGCGCGTACACTTCCCTGGGGTCACTTTCTCTACGTCTCCCCCAGTCTGAATGAGTTGCGACAAAGCACGCCGCAACAGCACGCGTTCATCACCCATGCCGCCATCTGTTTGCTGCACGAGCCGTGAGAGCAGTTCAGGAGGCACGTCATGCGCAAGCAGCTCGTTCAAAACGCCGGAGTGTTTCATGCCGGGAATGAGCCAGCAGAACATCGCCTTCAAATCGTTGAGTTGAGCATTGAGCATGCGCAAGCCGCGGGCTTCCACTCCTTCACGAACGATGCCCCCGGCCGCAGACGGCCGCTGGCCGCCGCCATTTCCTGGCGTGTTGGGCAACCATCTATCACTGGCGCCGCCAGAGGAATTCGGACGAGAAGCGTCTTCCGGTGAACCCATCGCGGTCACCTTGATCCGCTCTTGTCCTTCCGGGTCGTTCTCTCCGGGCACGGTGAATGTTTTCAGAATCAACGCATCCGCGCCCAGCGAGGCGCGCACTGCGTGCAGCGCCTCATTCATGTCACGCCCCCAAAATTCTCTCGTTTCCATCATTCCACCCGATTACTCCAAGAGATTGAATTTTCACACCTTCGGCAATTTCGCCGTACGACAGCACGGCCAGCTGCGGCACGTAACGACCGAGGAGCTGGCGCACATAGCGACGGATATTCGGACTCGTCAGCAGCACCGGCAAGAGTCCACGCGCCGTAAACGTCTCTACGGCCTGCTGGACATTCGCGACGAGCCGTTGGGCCATTTGTGGGTCCATAGCGAGCCCTTCTTGGACGCTGTCACGGAATGCTTTTTCCGCGCCAGGCGCCAACGACATGAGAAACAACAAACCTTCCGGCGTCCGGTAGGTATTCGTAATGGTCCGGCACAAGGCTTGTCGTACGTGTTCGGTCAGGGCGTCGGGATCCTTCGTCAGCGGCGCATTATCCGCTAGAGTTTCCACAACTGTGAGCAGATCACGGATTGGCACCTCTTCCCGCAACAAGTTTTGCAACACTTTCTGCACCCCACCCACCGTGAGATGGTGGGGAATTAACTCCTCGATCACCTTTGGATGCTCTTGCGCAAGGCTATCGAGCAACCGTTGCACATCTTGTCGCGTCAGTAATTCCGGCGCGTAGCGTTTGACAACTTCAGAGAGATGCGTAATGAGCACGGTTTCAGGATCGACGACGGTGTAGCCCATCATTTCGGCGCGATCGCGATCGACAGACGAAATCCATACGGCCGGCAACCCAAAGGCCGGCTCCTGCGTCGGTTCGCCCTGAAGTTGGCTATCGTCACCCGTTCCCATGGCGTTCATGGCCAGCAGGCGGCCAGGGCGCAACTCGCCTTTGCCTGCTTCGATGCCCTTCACCACGATCGTGTAGCCTTTACTGCTCAGTCGCAGATTGTCGCGGATATGAATCTGGGCAATCGGGTAGCCGCGTTCGGTGAGGAACTGACGCCGCAAAGCTTTGATACGGTCCATCAGGCCGCTTTTTTCGCTATCCACGAGGGGAATCAATTCATAGCCCACTTCAAGCTCCAACAGATCGAGCGGCGCTGCTTTGCCACTATCTTCACGGCTTTCCGCCTTCGCCGCTTCGCCGCCAGTCGCTTCGGATGTCACTTCCTGTTCCGCTGCTCCACTCCAACCCCCTTGAGAAGAAATCCAACCCAAGCCGCCGGCGGCCAACAGGAACGGCAATGCAGGAAAACCTGGAATCAATGCAAACAAGGTTAAAATGCCGGCGACAACGGCGAGGGCTTGCGGTCGCCATAAAAGCTGACTTCTCAGTTCGTCCCCGATATCGACGCCCGAAGCGGTGCGTGTCACCACCATACCGGCCGCGGTGGAAATGATGAGCGCGGGAATTTGGCTGACGAGTCCATCGCCGACGCTCAACAAGCTGAAGGTGCGCGCGGCAGTGGCCACGTCGAGCCCTTTTTGTAAAATGCCAATGAAAATTCCGCCCAGTAAATTGACGCCGAGAATAATCAGCGCGGCAACGGCGTCGCCCCGCACAAATTTCGAGGCCCCATCCATCGCCCCGTAAAAATCACCCTCTTTTTGTACGTTGTGACGACGGCGGCGCGCCTCAGCTTCGTTAATCATGCCGGCGTTCAGATCAGCATCGATCGCCATCTGTTTGCCCGGCATGGCGTCAAGGGTAAACCGGGCCGCGACTTCGGCAATACGAGTGGAGCCCTTGGTGATAACGATAAAGTTAATAACGATCAGGATCAGGAAGACAATGATTCCTACTGCATAGTTCCCGCCGACCACGAACTGACCAAACGCCTCGATGACATGGCCAGCGGCAGAGGGTCCTTCCTCGCCATGCAAGAGAATGAGACGAGTAGAGGACACATTGAGGGCCAAACGAGCCAAAGTGGTAAACAATAACAACGACGGGAAAGAGGAAAAGTCGAGCGGCTGATTCACGTATAAGGCGACGACGAGAATGGTCAGCGCCAGCGAGATGCTGAGCACCAGCATCAGATCCAGCAGAAATGCAGGAACCGGCAACACCATCATGGCGAGCACCCCCACCAGGGCCAGGGAGGGGCCCAGATCGGCGCCGGTCACTCGGCTTTGCTTCTGCTCGTTCGCCATGCTCTCCTCAAAAATCTACAGAGTTGGAATTAGATTCGCGCCCCGAGGCCGCGTTCCCGCCGCAAGCGGAGAATATAGGCCAGCACTTCGGCCACTGCGCGATAAAGCGTTTCAGGAATCTCTTGTCCGACTTCCACTTGCGCGTACAGCATGCGCGCCAGCGGCTTATTTTCTAAAATGGGAATGCTATTCGAGCGGGCAATTTCTCGAATACGTTGCGCCATTAGATCGGCCCCCTTCGCAATCATCCGCGGAGCCGTCATTTCCTCAGGCCGGTAGCGCAAGGCAATAGCCAAATGGGTCGGGTTGGTGATCACGACATCGGCTTTCGGTACTTCAGCCAT
This sequence comes from uncultured Enterobacteriaceae bacterium, assembly GCA_964618735.1. Taxonomy (GTDB): domain Bacteria; phylum Desulfobacterota; class Binatia; order Bin18; family Bin18; genus SYOC01. The sequence continues at coordinate 1,786 of CAZUFQ010000188.1, read as the reverse complement.
CATGCGTTGTCGCGCCATCTTTTGTCGGAGACTACGGAGACGACCCTTCACATGCGGATCGCCTTCTTGTTCGCGGAATTCTTCTTTGATCTCTTGTCGGCTCATACGCAGTTGCTTCTGTAACCGCCAGCGCTGGAACATGTAGTCAAGCAACGCGAGCAGCATCATTACCCCCACCCCGGCTTTCAGAAACCACAATCCTTCGCGGTTCCCAAAGAACAATACTTCGGCAGGCTCCAAAGAGGTGAGGGACAAGAGCACGGGCAGATTGGTGTACAAAAAGAAACCCCCCAGAGCGCCAAGGCCAATGATGCCAAGAAGAGATTTCCCTACTTCCCCAAGAGCCTCGAAACCAAACAAACGACGCAACCCCGTCAAAGGGTTGAGGCGTGAAAAGTCCGGCTGCAGCGATTCCGTGCTCCAGAGAAATTGTGTCTGCGCCAACCCGCTTCCCACGCCCGACAGCACAATCACGCCGAACAAAAATATAATGGTCGGCATAACGATGCGACTTGTCTCAAGCGTCAGCGCGAGCACTTCTTGAGAGGACAGTTCTCGTGGTTCTCCCGCGAGAGAAAAGAACCCTTGAAATAAACGCTGTACTGCCTCGGTCAAATTGGAGCCGACGGTTGGCAACATCAACACCGCGCCTAATAATGCTGCAGTAGGAATCAACACACGTGAACGAGCAACTTGCCCCTTTTTCCGCGCTTCTTGTTTGCGTTTTGGGGTCGCCTCTTCACTGCGTTCAAAATCGTCGCGTTCGTCCGCCATAGGAAGCTCGTGGGCTTAGCTCAGTCGACTAAAAAACAACTCCTGGAGTTCTTACTTCCCCAGCGAAAACACAGCAGAGAGCTGTCCGTTCACTGCTGACAACTGGTCCACACAAAACCACACAAGAAAGGGGATTGTTAAAAATAGCAATATCAAGCCAAACAGAAATTGAGCGGGGAGAATGACGGCGAACAAATTGAGTTGCGGAGCCGCCCTGGTCATGACGCCGAGCACGACGTCCGCCAGAAGCAACCCAATCAATGCTGGCGCACTCACACGCAGTGCAATAGGGAAGAGCCCGCCAACCGAGAGCACCAAGAAACGCAAGACATCGGTCGCGCCCGGATGAGCCAGAGCGGACTGCGCAGCTTGAGCCTCTTGCGCCAGGGGAAATACTTGGTAACTCGAAGCCAGTGCGCGGATCAGGAGATGGTGGCCGTCAATTGCCAGAAACACGAGCGACGCAAGCAAATCCAGCAAGACCGGCAGTAAGCTTGTTTGTCCTCCATCATGAGGATCCACCAGCTGTGTAAGTCCAATCCCCATCTTCAGTTCGATCAGCTGACCAGCGAGGCGCATCCCCGCGAAGAGCAACTGCGCCGCCCAACCAATGGCAAGACCGATCAACGCCTCTCTACCCACCGCCATCAATAAGCTCACGAGGGAAGGGGCGGCAGCGCTAATAACAGGCTGTGTGGAAGCAAAGGGGTATACCGCCACACTCAATCCCACAGCAATCACGACGCGCACGGTCTGCGGCGTTGAGGATCCTCCCCAAAACGGCGCGCCGATCACTACTGCGCTCGTCCGGCTCAGGACGAGCAGAAAGGGTACAATTTCTACCCAGTGATCCAGCAAGAATTTTTGGAACTCGTTCACTTTTCTCCTTATTTCACTTCACGAAATGAGGCAGATTGAGGAAAAGCGCGCGCATAAAGTAGAGATAAATTTGCAGAATTCAGGACCCAAGGACCATTAAGGTGAGGATCGTCACCAGAATCTTGGGCCATAA
>CAZUFQ010000187.1:0-9799 GCA_964618735.1 uncultured Enterobacteriaceae bacterium | reverse complement strand
AGGGGCGGTTAATTCAAAACCATCCGGTGTTGCTTCGATGATAGGGGCAAGTTGGGATTGCAAAAGATCGCGGTCTGAGGGGTTTTTTTCTGCCGGTTTTACTGTTCCTTGCAACGATCGAGCTGCCTTGCCACCCCTGCTGTCCCCTCACTGCTTCTACTGCCATCGTACGCTTGCTTGTATAAGACGGTAGCACATTTTTTCTCATGCATTCCATACTGTCTACTGCCAGGAAATAAATTGTTCCTGGCAGTCTGATCTATCTATCCCTCTTCGCCAAAGAAGCTGAACAACTGCTCAAGCAAATACTCCGGCTGCTCTTCAGATACCCAGTGTCCGCATTGGTCGACCTCGCCGCCGCGTACATTCTCTGCAAGCGTTTGCAAAGAGGTCAACGTCCGCTTGCCAAAACTGTATTTCCCGCCGAGCGCTAGCACGGGCATCGACAGTTTAATTCTGGCGTTCTCTGTATTATGTTCGACATCCGTCCAAATCGCTCGATAATACTCAAACCCAGCCCGCATGCCTCCCGGGGCCGCATAACAGCGCACGTATTCGTCGATGTCTTCTTCCGCAATTGCGGTCGGGTTATAGGCGGTGCGATAGAACCACGAGAGATATTCACGCTCTTTGCCTTGGACGAGAATCTCAGGAAGGTCACGCACGCCGTGAAAAGAGACATGCCACAGACCTCCTCGCGGTGTTGCTTGGGGAATCTGTTCGAGACCGGCGGCGGGAATCGGCACGTCGAGAATGACAAGACGGCGCACCTCAGCGCGATGGGCTGCGGCATAGGCATAGGCGACTGGACCCCCCCAGTCGTGGCCAACGAGAAAAATGCGCTCGAAGCCAAGTTTCTTGACTAATTTGTAAATGTCGTCAGCAATAGTTCGCTTATCGTACCCTGTGGCGGGTTTGGACGAATCACCCAGGCCGCGCATGTCCGGCGCAATGACCGTGTATTTTTCCGCCAGAGGCGGAATTATTTTACGCCATTGATACCAGGTCTCCGGCCAGCCGTGCAGCAAGACAACTGGATCGCCTTGACCGGCAGTGACATAGTGCAAACGAACATCATTAATGAAAGTGGTATGATGATGAAAAGTTGTGTCTGCCATAAAGTTGCCCCTCTTACGCATCGGTGAGGCTCAGGATGCTGCCTTCTCCGTCGGCGGCAATATAAATTGTCCCATCCGGACCGACGGCTAGCCCGCCGGAAAAATCCATCGGCCCGCGCGAGCAGCCTGGCGGATCGCCCACCGGTAAACTCGAAGCAAGGGTGTTTTGCTGTCCAGTAGTGAGGTTGACGGCGTAGAGCTCTTTCAATCCACGGTCGAGAATCAGCAACGCATCCTGCCGTAACGCCAGACCCTTAGGCTTGTCTAAACCGTCAAGAACAGTTGAGACGGCTCCATTGGCCGCGACTTTACCAACGCGCCCCTGACCCAGCTCGCTGAAGAACAGAGAGCCATCGTTCGCTGCTCTGACTTCGCACGGTTTTGCGAGACCCTCGGCTAACGTCGAGGTCTGACCGTCCGCGTCCACCCGCAAGAGTCTGCCGGTTCCCGCTTCGGCGACCGCAACGCCGCCATCCACCAAGCGTGTTAATCCATATGGCTCCTTCAGTTTACGGACGAGCATATTGAAGGGACGTCCATCAGGAAAATACTGAACCACATCACCCGCAAAAGTTGAAAGTAATAATTCGCCGGGCGCACCTCCGGCAAGACTGCGTGCAAAGCCTGGGAAGCTGTTATCGAGTAATCCGCCAAGACGGCCCACCTCTTTGCTTGCAGACAGAACAGCCAGGCTGAGGCCATCATGAATGTAGAGCCGTCCGGCGTCTCCGCAGACGAGGCCCCACGGTCCCACGAGTCCACGAGGAACCACAACACGCTCGGCATTGCTACCGTCCGTCGCGACCTCGTCCACACCGCCATCGACAAAATGGGAAATGAACAACCGGTTATCGGAGCTGAACGCCAAGTTATCAATGCCGGGGCGCACTTTGGCGATAACCGTTTTACTACCGTTTTGGATATCAATGCGTACAATCTCACCGTTGCCGGCCTGTGGAACAATGAGTTCACCTTTGCCATTGAATTTGACCGCTGGTGGAGATTTGAGGCCGTCAACTACTTTCTCTTTTGCCCCAGTGTCAATATCGACTCTCCATACTTCGCCATTTGGCACCAGCGGAAAATAGAGCTTCCCATCCGGACCAACCATCAATGCATTGGGGCCACGTAAGCCATCGGCGATGAGGCGTGGTGCGCGACCATCATAAGGGTAAAGCTCAAAGACCCGTCCCCCGCCCCGAAACTCATCGATGAACAGACGGTCCTGATGGACAGTTAAACCGTTGGCGTTGGGCAGGTTATCAGCGACAATGCGTACTTTCCCGTCCGGCGTACGCGCGCACACCCGAGCGCTCATGACTTCGGTGACATACATCGTACCGCGCGAATCGAAGCCGACATCATCCGGCGCAACAATGGGTCCGCCGAGAGGGGAAATCACTTCGAGACCGCCGGTCGTAGTATTGACGGCCGTAATTTGGCTCCCAAAGGCTTGAGTCACATACAAGCGACCATCAGGGCAAAAGCTCATCCCAGTAGCGCCAAAAAGACCGCTGGGGGGCAACAATCCGGTGAGGCGCCATCCCGCAGCGGCTTGGGGTTCGCGTGCTTCCGAACCGAGCAACATTTGATACCTGTTCATACTGTCTATCCTCCTTTTCTTCTTAAACCTGATGTTATACTTGCCTAGACACATTTTGCCTGGAAATGATCGGCGAGAACGTGCGCCACACTACATGTGACACGCATACCGGTCCGAATATCGAGAAACTCGTTCGGCCCATGAGCGTTGGAGCGAGGGCCTAGAACTCCGGTAATCATAAATTGCGCCCGGGGAAATTTTTCGCCCAGCATCGCCATAAATGGAATAGTTCCCCCTTCGCCCATGTAGCAGGTTTCTTTGCCGAAAAATTCTTGAGAGGCGTTTTTCAAGGAGTTTTCCAGCCACGGTTCCAGCGGCGGCGCATTCCAACCAAACGCGCACTGTTCGGCTTCAAATGTGACCTTCGCGCCGTAGGGAGGATTTTTTTCAAAGAGCTGCTTCAACGTAGTCGTTGCGGCGTTTGCATCCGCGGTTGGCGGCAGGCGCAAAGAAATCTTTACGGCCGTGACTGGACGCAGCACGTTGCCAGACCGGTCAAGCGAAGGGAGACCACCGGCGCCGGTGACGGCGAGTTGTGGACGCCAGGTGCGGTTGAGTAATGCTTCGCGTACATCACGCGTAACCGGAGCCGTTCCTGGTTGAAATGGAAATTCGCTGTGCACGGTTGCGCCAAGCGTGTGGGCTGTGGCTGTGACTTGACGAAGGCGTTCTTCTGGGACCTCCACATAGAGGTCACCCGGCAGGATCTCTCCAGTCTGTTCGTTTTCAAGACGGCTGAGAAGCTGTCGCAGAATGCGGAACGTAGAGGGCACGATGCCGCTGGCTGCGCCGGAATGCACGCCTTCAGTGAGGGTTGACACTGTCAGGGTCCCGTTCGCGAGTCCTCGCAACGATGTCGTCACCCACAGTTGCTCGTAATTGCCGCAGCCAGAATCAAGACAAATCACCAGGCTGGGAGAACCGATGCGAGTTTGCAAGGCGTCGATATAGTGGGGGAGGTCGCCGCTGCCGCTTTCTTCATCTGCTTCGATAATGATGACGCAACGCGCATGGGGAACGCCCAGGAGTTTGAGCGCCTTGATCGCAGTCAGTGACGCAAACGCTGAGTAGCCGTCATCCGCGCCGCCACGACCATAGAGCCTACCCTCTTTGATGACTGGCTTCCACGGTCCCAGCCCCTCATTCCAGCCTTCCATGGGCGGCTGTTTATCGAGATGGCCATAGAGCACGACGGTCTCGGACGAATCGCCGGGAATCTCTATGAAGATCAGAGGCGTTCGTCCTTCTAAACGGATGATATCGAGAGTTAGTCCTGGGATCTGCTGGGCGCGAACCCACTCGGCAATCAGTTCGGTCGCTTGATCCATATAACCGTTCGTGGCCCATTGGGGATCATACGCCGGCGATTGGTTAGGAATTGTCAAATATTCTTTGAGAGATGGGATGATACTGTCCGCCCAAACGTGCTCGACGAAACGACTGGTTTTGTTGGTGTCCATAGAAAGGCCTTTCTTACTGTTGTTGTCCAAGGGAAGCAAAGAAATCCTAGCGGGACGATGGAAGGCTGCCAACCGGACGGTCTCCAGGAATGGAGAAGAAGATTGAGCAAGTCAACGAATAAGATTTCTTTTGTCTGACGGAAGTTCAATAATGTCTTATTTGCCTCAGATTGAGATGTGTCATTATCCCTTGTCTACTCCCTTATCTCATCTGGTCTTGCCCTCTGAGTGACAAGACTTCCCGATGATTATCCATGGCGCTCTTGCTTCAGCGCCTCCTCAAGTTGATAGCGCTGATCCCAATAGGTGCTCAGAGCTGGCTCTTCTTTAACCAGCGGGCGGATCTCTTTCAAAACATCAAGGAATTCGGTGGCAGAGAGCGATAGGGTCTGATGATCGGTTCTTAAGAGAAGAACTTCTTGTTCATTGGCGTTCCCTTCCTGAACACGCTTTTTCCAATCCTCTGGCTTAAATGATCCGGGAAGAAATTTCTGTATGCCCGGATATAGGAGTCGCATCAACGTGCGTAAGAGAGGTAAAGAAATGGTAAAGAAGATCACCAACGCGCCTAGCCAGATGATGACGATAAGCACACGCAGAAGAAAGAACCAAAAAGGGAGACTTGCTAACCAGTTCCACAGAGGTATGAGCAGAAAGATGACTTTAAACAGAAGACCATAGAATAACACCATACCACCTAACGCAGCACCTAACGCAGCCAGAACGATTCCGAACCCGAGGACTGGCTCAATATTCCTTTTCCAGCCAACATGAATACAAAGAACAACCAGTGTTGCGACCGATGCGATGATGGTTGTGTTGATCAACGGATGAAACGGTAAATGAGAAATGTCGTTGAGCAGTTGGCAGACAGAAAGACCTATGGAGAGGATAAGAAGGCAGCCTGCCGCTCCGACTGCCCACAGAAGCAATCCTTTAAACCACGTAAACACCGCATCGAAGAGGCAACTGCGCCATGCTGCACCAAGGAAGGTTGTTAAAGAATGACCGGGTCGTCGTATTCTTGCGGTAGCGCATAAATAGATGGCTAACACGCCAAAGTGGATTGGGGCTGCAATCAAACCGCCGACAGCAGGAGCAACTATCCAGCCCAAAAGTGAAGAGTAAAAAACACTAATGACCCCCATCCCAGATCCTATCCAAAGGGCAACAAGCAACGATATGAGCGTTACACTCCCGGCAGCGCTTCCAAGAATCGCTGCCCAGAGCAGAGACGGCCGGTACTTAAGCGCAGTTCCTATAGCGGTCAAGATCACAAGGCTAGCAATCACAATGCAAATGGGGTGGCTAAGAACGGAAAGGTTTCGGAGATCAATGACGCCAGATGTAGAAGGTTGCGGCTCCATCAGCGATGGAGGTAAGGACAGCACTGAAGAAAACCATTCTTTCCATTCCTTTTTGGGTTTCCACTCGTCCGGGCGGAAATATATCCAATCTTCTAACTTAAATCGAGATTCAGATTGGTCTTCAACTTGGGGAAGCTCATTTTGATGAGGCTCAATGTAGACTGTTCTCAATGACCATCCTCCCCAATAAATAGCTGCTGCTGCTACAAGAAGGAGAATAATATTTGTCAAGGAACAGAGAGTACCCACCAATAGAGACCACCAGTATCCGAGATTCCTTGCCGCATAGACCGCTTTCCCGTAAGCACGCAGCCGTGTTAGAGAGAGGCCATTCGCTAGATCGTAGCCCATCTCTGTAGCGAGATCCGAACCAACAACTCGTGCGCCTGCCTGACTACCCGCGATCAAAGTCAAAGCTTGATCACGGACCCATTTAATCGGTGAATTGAGCGGATTCCGTAACGTCTCGATCACGTCGAGATCGGGAACATTCTGACAGGCCCGCATCATTTTCACCTGAGTGATGGGACTTCCATGCTCAGCTAGGAGACTAACCGCTTCCCGGAAGGGTGGCATGAGAACCTCACGCACCCTGGAGGTACCGGAGCCGATTTGCCGCATGATACGTGAGGAGTGCTCTACACGATCCGCGAGCACCGTTTCGTACTCGTCGGGCAGCTTCACTTCCAATAATTCCGGCTCCTTTTCGCCTTTGCTCTGCTCACGTTGATCTTCAGTGTTTTGTTTCTTTTTAGAGTTTTCCTCATGTTGCTTTTTCCGTCGTTCGTTTTCTTCCTGAATGCGTGAGACCTCCACTCGGCAAATGTCCGTCAGTTTGATGATGCTGTCTGTAAAGGTATGAATGGCATCGTTCGCTTCACCCATTAAAGTCAGATTAAGCATCGTCTCTTGCCAACGCGGCGCGTCGAGCTTGTCCAGCCAGTCGATATACAATCCAACCTCATAGATGAAATACGAAGTAAAATACTCTTGGAAGCGGTGATGCTCGAAGCGGATAAGATGTTCGTGCTTGTCTTTCGATTCGGCAAGAACTCCGCACCGCTTGCCAACTCGTATCATCTCGTGAACTATAGTGCTGTCTTGTTCTCTCTCGAGTGCGGGGACTGGAATCACGGCTCCACGGTTACGTTCCGTAATGAGATAGGCGAAGCGTCCCCACTCCAGAAATGCAGCTTTCCTATCAGGAAAGGGCGATTCATCCTTAGATCTTTCCTCATCTTTCCGCTGATAGTTCTGTTCATTGTAGAAACCAAGCAATTCGACTCGTGAGTGGGGCCAATCCTGCCTCTCCTGTAAGTATAAACAGAGCAACCAGAGAACAAATGGATTGTTGGCTTCAACCGGCAAGTCCCCTTGCGCGATGCGTTTTGCAAGCTTATCGCAGGTCCAGAAGCGTCCACTGATGATAAGGGGAAAGGATGAAATGTATTCGTTTAGATATTCTGCTATCTGACTTCGATCGAACGGCAGCAATACGAGCCGTTGATGAACAAACTTGGGGCTAAAGTCAGTGATTCGACAAGAGAAGAGAGTCTTTGCCCAAATTCTACCAGCAAATACGCTTAACGCTTCGGTATGCTCGCTGTAGCGTTCGCGACTCATCTCGTCCATGCCGTCAAAGAAAATGACGAGACGGAAATCATCTGCTAGCGCATCAAGTCGATCCTGAATTAATGGTGGGATCGCTTGTTTGACATACACCCATACGTCCTCCCAGTCTACTTTTCCCTCAACATGGAACTCTCCAAGACGAACGTAGACCGGAACACGAGGAAAGACTCGACGACTTTCTCCTTTGGTAAGTACCATTACCGCATTTTGCAACGTCATCGTCTTTCCGCTTCCCGGTTCACCGAGAAGAATCAACGGCTCCTCTGTCTGGTCGACCTTTCTAAGAATGTTTCTCACCACCCGACTTTGTCGGTTCACTGCAGCGATTTGGGCACTTGCTGAATCGCCACCCTGCGCCCGACCTGCAAGGTGAAGAATGACCTGGTTAATCGGAGAGACAAATGGATCTCGACTCGTAGCCAGAGCAGTTGGATTCGAAGGAACTAATTTGCCGGTAAGAGGAAGATAGGTTTTCTCTCGCAAGTTATTTTCAATTTGGGCATGCAAAGTGAGAAGATAGGCTCTGATAGCCGTTAACTCCGGCGGCTCCGGCAACGTTCCTACCCGGGTGAGGAATCCATGCAAGCGAGGAAACCATCGGTCAAAACAGGCTCGGAAAAGGCCAGGGCGTGAGACCGGTAAGCGTATCTGTGTGGTTAGGCCTACAGTAAGTGGTACATCCCGACTGTTGAAGTCCTGCCGCATCGCTTCGTACAGATCTGCTCTACGAACCGGATACTCATCGGATGCAGCCTGGACGATCTTCTCGACTTTCTGATGCTTCCAGGCCTCATCTAAAATTTTTTCCCAGCGAAGGATTGAATCACCATCAAGGTTAACTCGCTCGGGGTCCATATCGACCTCGCGGTCGCGAAGGAAATATCGGACCTTATCATGCCCGGGGTATAGCTTGGCTAAGATATCAGCAAGATCGCTCACAGATCAGTTGCTCCCAAACTCGGCTCATGTGTCAAAGCTGGCTCTTCCTTAATTAGCAAACACCGATGCAGATTCGGTTTGGATTTGATTCGCTGACAGTATTTCCCTCACCAGATCGTCCCCACGTTATAGGACAAAAGAGACAGCAGACTCAAGAGTTAAAAAATTCGTGCTCCTTGAGTCCATTAATCAAAACTCGAATGTGTATCCCTTCGTTGCGGAAGAAGACTTTGCTTGTGCCTGGTTCCGGCAACCAACCTCCGCTGTGATGCAATGCAACGACACGCCACTCATTGTCAAAAACCGGGGAGCCCGACGATCCCGGCATCGTATCTGTAAGATACTGAACACGGCTGTCATCGGCAAAAGCAACTACATTGTGGTAAAGGGCGATCTGCTTTGGTAGGCCGCTCGGGTGCTGGATGATGTTGACAAAATCATTGATCTTAACTGTCGTGTCAATTAGATTAAGCGCGCCCCAGTGCGCATTCGGGTTCCCCTTGACATGAACAGCTGTCCAGTCATCCCCTCCGCTAATCGGCGATGTTGCAAAGGCACTCTCTGGGTCCAGTGTGAACTCTGCTACTTGGGCATCAGTACCTACTGTAGTTTTTTGGTAATTGAACCAGATTTTTGTCTTTTGGGCATCTTCTGGGTTTGAGATGACGTGATTATTAGTGATCAAGAGGTTATTCTGAGTTAAGAAGCCCGTACCGAGCCCCAAGGGACTCTCTACCCGGACGACTGTCCTTGCCCGAAGCAAACCGGTTTCAAGAAAACTGATCGGCAGGAATGTCGGTTGCGTGCCAATGATTTTCTCCAGATTGCCTCCTCCCGTGGCTGGTCCCTTCCATGCGTCGTCGCCAAGTCTTGGCATGGTTGGCGATGTTGGCTGTCTCAACTGCTGCGCCAATGCATCGAAGTTAACATTTGGAAAATCGGCCTTAGCAACTCTGATGAGGGCTTGGACCATATCGCGCCGATTGACTTCTTCAACAATTCTCATCCAAAAGATCTTCGGTATCCCTGTGAAATCGATTTCATCCGGGTCTAGGCCGGTTATTCTTACCGTGAAACGGGCCCTATCTCGATCAGGATAAAGGCTGGCGAGAAGGCCAATCAGGTCGTTTAAGATAGGAGACCAACCTATTGACATTATTGAATCCTCTTTTCCTAATGTTCTTTTCTGGATAATAAAATCTACTTTAGCAGTCTATACCTAAGTCGCAATGTGAACGCGTTGTTTATGTTTAGCAAAGTCTCATTGAGGATTCGTTCCAATTCGGAAGACTAACCTGTTGAATAGCGTCCGTTGTGCTATCGACTTTGCTCGGGATCGGGACTACGGATTGAAGACGAGTGGATGAATATGTCAGCAAAAGCAGCAAACCACTGGGCGTCGGTGAAAGATCCGGAGTTAGCCGCGTGGCTCATGGCGAACGGTAGCGACGCGCGAGAACTGATAGTGGAAGTCCGGCTTCCTGAGCGCACGGTCGCCGTGGAGAAGCGATCTGATGGACGGAAGTTTGCCGTTGGTGTGAAATCTTCCGCTCCGGATCAACGTGCTGCAATTCTGGCAGAGTTTCATGCTTTTCGCGCTTCGCGGCTAAACGTTCCTCCTGTAGTACTGAACGCAGCAAGAGCGGTTGCCGTACAAGCCACTAGCAAGACATTCCTACA
>CAZUFQ010000186.1:0-9849 GCA_964618735.1 uncultured Enterobacteriaceae bacterium | reverse complement strand
AAAAATATTCGCCAACAAGATGAAAAGCGAAGATGAACCCGCTTTTCATGCTCTCGCTGACGCTTGCTTCGTTTGTAGAGCGGCGGCCCAGACGCAGCAGTTCATTTCCCGCGTTGCCGGACTGAAGGTTTGCGGCCAGATTTTAGCTCTTGACAAACGTCACATATAGTAATCAAAATCTCGCTCCGTGCGCGTCCGCCGACGGATGCGGAACACGTGCGCCGGCGCCGCTTGGGGATTGAGTTCGATATAATTGTGCGCCCCTGACCATAAGTAACGCGCTTCACTGAGCAGGTCGTGTACTTGATAGGGTTGACGGGGATCAAGCCCTAGCGTTTCCAGCGAAAGATCCATCCAACCTGAGTGGGCGTGATGGGGATCTAAATTCACCACCACCAGGATAACATTTGCGCAATCTTCCGTGCTCTTGCTGTAACAAAGGAGCTGATCATTATCGATCGTGTGAAAACGCAGGCTCCAGTCGCTCTGCAGGGCGGGATTCTCGCGGCGAATGCGATTCACCCGAGCAATGACGTCGCGTAAGCTTTCAGACTTGCCGAGATTCCATGAGCGGATCTCGTACTTTTCCGAATCAAGATACTCCTCACCGCCTACTTGCAGGGGGCGATTTTCACAAAGTTCAAAAGCCGGACCGTAGACGCCGTAGCTGGCCCCCAGAGTCGCCGCCAACACCAGCCGAGTGATAAACACCGGTCGTCCGCCAAGCTGGAGGTATTCAGTAAGAATATCCGGCGTGTTCGGCCACAGATTCGGGCGAAAGTATTCGCGCACCTCTGTTTGTGTCAACTCGGTAAAATACTGCATGATTTCCTGTTTTGTATTGCGCCAAGCAAAGTAGGTGTAGGATTGACTAAAACCTAATTGGGCGAGGCGGGACATGACTTTGGGGCGAGTGAACGCCTCAGCAAGGAAAATCACGTCGGCATGCTCTTTCGTAACAGCATTGATCAACCATTCCCAGAAACGAAAGGGTTTTGTGTGGGGATTATCCACCCGAAAGATGCGAACGCCTTGATCAATCCAGAAGAGCACGACGCCCTTGAGTTCCTCCCACAGCGCTTGCCAGTGGTCTGTGTCAAAATCAAAGGGGTAGATATCCTGATACTTCTTGGGGGGGTTCTCAGCATATTGAATACTGCCATCGGGACGGTGGCGAAACCATTCCGGGTGCTCTTTGACATACGGGTGATCAGGGGTGCACTGAAACGCCAGGTCCAAAGCGATCTCAAGCCCCTGTTCTCGGGCTTTGATAATCAGCTGCTTGAAGTCCGCAAGCGAGCCGAGCTGAGGATGAATCGCCCGGTGCCCTCCTTCCTGAGCGCCAATTGCCCAGGGACTGCCGGGGTCACGGAGGCCGGCGCTCAGGGCGTTGTTTTTGCCTTTGCGGTAGGTGCGTCCAATAGGGTGGATGGGCGGGAAATAGAGCACATCAAAACCCATAGCGGTAATGTAGGACAGGCGCGCTTCGCAATCCTTGAAGGTCCCATGACGCCCGGGCTCAGGGGCGCAGGAGCGGGGGAACATTTCATACCAGGCGCTGAAACGCGCTTTCTCTCTATCTACAATAACTATAAGTTCTTTATCGTAAGTCGCCGCGCGCCGTCGATCCGGGTACGACACGGCCACTGACGCTACCTCCTCGGCCAGGGCGAGCTGGATGCGTTGAGCAAGCGAGGACTCCTGCGGCGATTGCAACGCCCTAGCCCATTCCTGCAAATTTTCTGCGTCTTGTCCGGCAGCCCGCGTGCTCGCTTCCCCAAGAAGCTGGGCTCCGACCAAGAGGTCGACGGCCACGTCCTGCCCCGCCTCAACCTTCTTTGCCAGGGCGCGACGCCAGGAGGTGAAGTGATCGACCCAGGCGTGCACAGTGTAAACATAGCGTCCGAGTTCACTGACGATGAACTCGCCCCGCCACTCGTCGTTCACCAGGGCAAGGAGCGGCGTTTCGCGCCAATGTCGCTCTTTCTCATGACGGTAGAGGAGGACAGCAGCTAGAGCATCGTGTCCATCGGTAAAGACATCAGCTTCGACCACAACTTTCTCGCCAACTGTCCGTTTGACGGGGAAGCGGCCGTGCTCGATCTCGGGCTGCACGTTTGCAATCACCACTCGTATCTGGCCATCCGTCATCGCGCAGGTATTCATAGCTCAGCTCCGGAGTGTTTGAAAAACACCGACGCTAGGGGGGGCAGGGTTAAGTTCAGAGAATGGTAATGACCATGGGAAGAGACCGGGCTGGCCTCTAGCCCTCCTTGATTGCCCTGCTGGGAGCCGCCATATATCTCCGCATCACTATTCAGCACCTCTTCCCAGAAGCCGCCATACGGAACCCCGACCCGATAGTTATGACGCACCACAGGAGTAAAATTACAGATGACGAGCACCCTCTCGCCTGTCGAACGTCCTTTACGAAGAAAACTCAAGACACTGTGATCAGAATCATTACAGTCAATCCACTCGAATCCACCAGAGTCACAATCACCCTCGTAGAGCGCGGGCTCGCGACGGTAGAGTCGATTGAGGTCCGCAACCCACGTCTGCAAACTGGCATGAGGAGCACGCTCAAGGACATGCCAATCGAGACTTGCATCGTGATTCCACTCACGCCACTGACCAAACTCTCCGCCCATAAAGAGAAGTTTCTTGCCAGGCTGCCCATACATATAGCCCAGCAGGAGCCGTAGGTTGGCAAACTTTCGCCAATCGTCTCCTGGCATCTTACTCAGGAGCGACCCTTTGCCGTGCACTACTTCATCGTGCGACAGCGGCAAGACAAAGTTTTCGGAGAATGCGTACGTCAGACGAAACGTGAGCTCGTTATGATGATAGCGGCGATAAATGGGGTCGCGGCTCAAGTAATTCAGAGTATCATGCATCCAGCCCATGTCCCATTTCAACCCGAAACCCAATCCGCCAAGATAGCCAGGGCGAGACACCAACGGCCATGCGGTTGATTCCTCCGCAATCGTTTGCACGTCCGGATAGCGCTGGTAGATTTCCTCATTGCAACGACGCAGGAACGCGACGGCGTGCAAATTTTCTCGCCCGCCATATTCGTTCGGGATCCACTCTCCGTCTTTGCGAGAGTAGTCAAGATAAAGCATCGACGCGACGGCGTCGATGCGCAGCCCATCGACGTGGTACTTTTCGAGCCAGAACAGCGCGTTGCTGATGAGAAAGCTGCGGACCTCGTTCCGTCCGTAGTTGAAAATAAAACTGTCCCAATCGGGATGGACGCCTTGTCGGGGATCCTCATGCTCAAAGAGGTGCACCCCATCAAAGTAGCCAAGGCTATGCTCATCTCGCGGGAAATGCGCTGGCGCCCAATCGAGAATCACACCGATGCCGTGCTGATGCAGGACATCAATAAGGTACATAAGGTCTTGCGGTTTCCCGTAGCGACTCGTTGGCGCCAAATATCCACTCACCTCGTAGCCCCAAGAGCCGTAGAAAGGGTGCTCCATGAGAGGCAGAAACTCTACGTGGGTGAACCCCATTTGCTGGACATACGCCCCCAACTGATCAGCGAACTCCCGATACGTCAGCGGACGATTTCCTTCCTCAGGCACGCGGCGCCACGAACCCAGATGCACCTCGTAGATCGCCATTGGCGCATCCAGCGCGTTGCGCTGGCGCCGCTGCTTCATCCATTCCCGGTCGCTCCAGGTATACGTGAGATCCCACACGATCGAACCAGTGCGCGGCGGCGTTTCGCTGTAGAATGCGAAGGGATCGGCCTTATCTACCCGGTAGTTGTTGTATCGTGAGACCACATGGTACTTGTAGACGGCGCCCTGGCCGAGCCCAGGGAAAAAGCGTTCCCAGATTCCTGACTGTCCCCGCGGAGATAAGGGGTGACTCATCTTGTCCCAATTGTTGAACTCACCCATCACCGACACGTGCTCGGCGTCAGGCGCCCACACGGCGAAATACGCGCCTTCGACGCCGTCCACAACGAGAGGATGGGCTCCCAGATGCTCGTACAGCCGGACGTGTGTGCCTTCGTTAAAGAAGTAAAGATCTTGGTCGCCCAATGGAATCATCTCAGCACCCTTAAAAAAGCCCACCGTGCATTTACTCTTCCGTCGCCAATAAGGCGATCGGGAAGGTCGCAAACACCTCATCCAGCGCAAGCATCGCCTGGCCTTCCCGGTGCACTGGGGTCACGAACTCACCAGTAAACAGATTGCGGTAACGAAGATGGTCAGCTGTCACAGGGAGCACCAGCCACGAGTCCCCCCACACCGGAGAGCCGAGGGGCATGGGGCCGGGATGCGACACGAGGCTTGTCAGGAAGCGCGGCGCCGCTACAAGCACGGCGTGTTGTGCATGCCGTCGCGCAAACGCACAGAGATGTTTTTGCCCGGCGCCAATCCCCTCTAACGGGACATACTCACCGGCAAAAAACACCTTGGGGTGTTCCCGGCGATAGTTCAGGATCTGATGTGTCACATAAAGTTTGATCCGTCCATCGCGCCATGTGTCAAGCAGTTCCCGGACGAAAGCGCGCAGGTCTGGCCCCGCGGCGCCGATGCGCGCCTGCAATGTGTGTAGGAGCTGGCGGCGGTGGCCGTAATCTACCGGTCGGCGATTATCGGGATCAACTAAACTGAAATCCCAGAGTTCATTTCCTTGATAAATATCCGGCACGCCAGGCGCGGTGAGTTTCAGGAGGGTCTGCGCGAGCGCATTGTACATGCCGTGCTGCGCGACCTTGTGACAGAACGCTTGGAAATCCTCACTCAACAGACAGTCATCAAGCACGGCGCTGACAAATTCTTGCACTGCGTCATCGTACGCCTCATTGGGATTGATCCAACTCGTATTGACCTTGGCTTCTTTCGTGGCCTTGCGCATATAGTCCTGTATCCGCCGTTTGAACACCGAGTACTCGTCTCCTGTCATTGCGGCGAGGGGCCAGACGCCAAGAAGGGTCTGGTACAGCAGATATTCGTCCTGGCGGTCTGGCGCTGGTTGGCCGTCAACGAGAAGTTTCTTCTTCTTGTTGCGTGCGCTCCAGTGACGTAGCGCGGCTCGCCACTCCTGCGGAATCTCAGAAAGGACGTTAATGCGAGCGCGTACATCTTCGCTGCGCTTGGTGTCGTGGGTGGTGGTGGCCAACATTGAGAATGGCCACTGCCGAAAACGTTGGCGATTCTGCTCGTGGAATGAGGCGAGTGTCGCGCCAAACTGCTCTGGCGCACCGCCCACCTCGTTGAGCGAAACCAGCCGGTTGTATCGGTAGAAGGCGGTGTCTTCGACGCTTTTCGCCATGACCGGACTCGTGCATTGTTGCCATTTCATCATGAACGCTCGTTGAGCTTGGCGATCTTCCTCTCTCGCCCTATCGGGGAAGCGCAGCAGCAGAACATCGCGAAGATAATTGAAGACTGAACTTTCACGGGCTGGATTCTTGCGCTTAGCGCGAGCCACCGCCAATTCGATAATGGCGCGGTCTCGCTCGGTCACGCCTCCGCCATTGACGTAAGTACGATAGACGGGAAAGCAGGCGATGACTTCCCGGATCGCATGGGTGAGGCTGTTGAGCGTAAAGTCCCGCGCGTGACGGTTTTTCTCGGAGAGGCGATTGAGCTGATGTCCCAGGACGTTGATTTCGCTGGGGAGCGACGCCTGCATGATCAGCTTCTTGCTTTCATAAACAAGATCGGAGAAATCGACGCGGGAGCGAACAAATCGAGTGTAGATGTCGGTCAGATGCTTTTCATTGGCTTGATCAACAAAAATCCCGTTGAGTACAGATAGAAAATCGTACCCGGTCGTGCCATGAATCGGCCAGTGCTCGGGGAGGGTCTCTCCTGCGCTCAAGATCTTTTCCACCATGAGGTAACAGGGCAAGTCAGCCGAAAGGGGAAGCGATTCAACCTGGAGCTGGGCGATTAGTTGGTCGCTGCGCGAGAGGGACGAGGGTGCTTCCGGAGACCTCCCGTGCTGGAGCGCCAAAGCGGCGGCTTGCTGGAGTCGCCGTAGATAGCCCGCCGGGTCGTAGAGCCCATCAACATGATCAATGCGGAAGCCCGTGACTTGCCCTTCCGCGAACAGTTGCAGAAGAAGCTGATGAGTTGCTGCAAAAACAGTGAGATCTTCTGTCCTGATCGCGGCGAGTTCGTTCACATCAAAGAATCGGCGGTAATTGATCTCCTCGGCGGCAACACGCCAGTTGGCGAGACGGTATGCCTGGTCCGCCAGCAAGGTGTCCAATGGATCGAAGCTATGAGGGTCCCCTTTGACGCCGTTAAAAAAGCGCACATTGTCATCGATAAACGACCGCACCTCTGGGCAGGCAGAGGTTAACGCAGCTAAGCGCTTTTTAATAATCTCTTTTTCCCGGTGGCGCTCAATCACTTTCTCCCGGTCAGTTTCCGTCCGCAGCGGGAGATGAGTCAGGGCGGTGATGATGCTGCGGAATTCGAGCAGATGGGGATGCTCCGGGCCAAGGGTATGCTCGAGATCCCCGAGGCGGTGCGACAAAATTGCGGTGGATGGGCGCGGGGCGATTGGCAAGCAGTGATCATAATACGTCACAAAGAACGCCCCGTCTTCGTAACGGAGGATCAGTTCCTGGTTTTCCAGCACCTGGCCATATTGGGCCCCCAGGATGGGCAACAAGACCTTATTGGCCAGTTCATCCTTCACCGGAGTCCAATCAATATCAAAGCAGGAAGCGTACACTGAACTCGGGCCGTTCTCCAACACGTCGGCCCACCAGGGATTCTGGCTTCTGGCGATCCCCATGTGATTAGGAACCATATCAAGGATGTGGCCCATATCGTGTCGCTGCAACTCTCGAGTGAACGAAAGGTAATCCGCTTCACTGCCTATCTCTGGATTGAGCGCATTGTGATCGATGACATCATATCCGTGTGGGCTCCCCGGACAAGCCTTGAAATAAGGAGAGGCATAACAATCGCTGACCCCGAGGGCGTGCAGATAGGACACCAACCGGGTAGCATCGGCAAATGTGAATGAGGGAGTAAACTGCAACCGATAGGTAGCAAAGGGAATTCGCGCCATCGGAGCCTGCTCCGAGGAAACGTGCACGGGCGTTACGGTAACCCGGTCTTCCTGAATCATGACTTCACCTCTCATCGCGGCAATCTAGCCAAAGCTGAAGGGACCGAGTTCGGTTCGGCGCGCTGCGTCTCCTATCACGCTTGGTAGGCGGAACAGAAGCTACCCACGAGGGAGCAAGATCTACGCCACGATGGAACAAAAACCAAAAATCATGGAATAGCCATAAGAATACCGTTCTCACCAAAAAGATAGGAAAAATTAATGCGCACTGAGGTCGGCGACACAACTAGCCCTTGTCCTAATCCTGGCACACCGATGCATAGTTGTGTCTTACTTCTGAGACATAAGGCTCTTCTTTTCTTATAGAGCGAATGACTAGCAAATCGTATCCATGTCCCGAGGTAGGAAAGTTCAAGTTCTGGAGAGGATTTCTCAACTGTTCTCGGACCGATTGAATGGCCTACCTCTTGCTCGTGGATTGTCCTCACTGTCTTTTAACGGGGCCCCGACGCTTCTAAGGAGGTCTTTTTCATGAACAAGAACTATAGAGCAATCGGCATACTTGTTGGGCTCGTCATGGGCTTGGGGTGGATAGCGCAAGCCCATGCCCGAGTCTCTAACAATCCTGATACTGGTCCTTATGGTGGGGCTCCTTACGTCAGCGGCGGTATCGGGCTCGATGAACGGGAAATGCTCCGCGCTAGAGGAAAGAAATACAATCTACATCTCAACTTCGCGCTTGCACAAGGCAATTACGTCAGCGACGTCGAAGTTCAGATTACCGACGCTGCAGGTCAGACTGTTGTTGAAGCGATCTCGCAAGGCCCCTGGTTTCTTATCAAACTCCCAGCAGGGACCTATCACATTAGAGCCCAAATGCACGGGCAGTCGATTGAGCAAGTAGTGCAGGTCTCTCAACTGGGGCAGACTGAACGAGTGTTCCTCTGGAAGGGCTAACTTTCTTCCTTAGCACTTGTCTTTTTCCAATTAAGGAAATACTGCGTCCCTACTTTACGGAAGCCTAGTAAGAATCTTTTGCTTCGCTGGTGGTCGCTGGAATACGCTGTCGCGCAATAGAGTGTATCACAACAAGTGCATTACTCTTGTGCAGTAGCGCCTGTGGCGTTAGAGGGGTTTCACCAGCTCAGAACGCGCTCCGTTAGCGTGAAGCCGGAGCAAGGCCAGGGAGCGCGCCTCTAGTTCGTATGGTTGGCCTCCTCGGAGGAGGAGACGCCGACGGGGCTTGCCGGTAGGCTCTCGGGTGTCCAGCAGGAGTTCCCAGCGCACTCTGGCGCGATGCGCGGGAAGAACAAAGGGAAGCGGCTCGTGGTAGGCGTTGAGTAAAATGAGAAGGGTGTCATCTACCACTCGGTTCCCTCGGGAGTCTACTTCTGCAATGGCGTCCCCCGCCAGGCGCAACGCCAAACAGTGGGCGCTCCAGTCCTCCCAGTCCTCATCGGTCATCTCTTTGCCGTCGGGCCGAAACCAAGCCAGGTCCTTCACTTCAGAGCCGCGGATCTTCCGGCCTTGGAAAAACTTCCGGCGCCGCAGCACCGGGTGCTGATGGAACAAGGAGATCAACCGATGAGTGAACTCTGATAGCTCTCGCCGCGGCCGATCCAGGGTCCAGTCCACCCAGGACAGCTCGTTGTTTTGACAATAGGCATTGTTGTTACCTTGCTGTGAGCGCCCTCGCTCATCACCCGCCTGCAACATCGGCACACCTTGTGAGAGGAGCAGCGTGGCTAGAAAGTTACGTTGCTGCCGTGCTCGCAGGGTCAGGATAGCCGCATCGTTGCTCGGTCCTTCCACGCCGCAGTTCCAACTCAGGTTATCGTTGTGACCGTCGCGGTTCTTCTCACCGTTGGCTTCATTGTGTTTTTCGTTGTAGCTGACCAGATCACGCAAGGTGAATCCGTCATGGGCGGTGATGAAGTTAATGCTAGCGTACGGCCGACGCCCGCTGCGTTCATACAAGTCGCTGCTCCCCGTCAAGCGATAGGCTAAGTCACCGAGTAACCCGCCATCTCCTTTCCAGAAGCGCCGCACTGTATCACGGTATTGTCCGTTCCATTCCGCCCATAGCACGGGGAAATTTCCCACCTGATAGCCGCCTTCACTAATGTCCCACGGCTCAGCAATGAGCTTGACCTGCG
Source organism: uncultured Enterobacteriaceae bacterium (assembly GCA_964618735.1). Lineage (GTDB taxonomy): Bacteria > Desulfobacterota > Binatia > Bin18 > Bin18 > SYOC01. Next base: position 640 of record CAZUFQ010000186.1, on the reverse strand, counting down.
AAAGCACGGGGTCCTGGTGAATGATGTCGAAAAACGCTCCCAGCCGATCCACTTCATGCAGTCCTCGCGCTAACGCCGAAGCTAAGTCAAAGCGGAACCCGTCGACATGCATCTCTAGCACCCAGTAGCGTAGGCTATCCATGATGAGCTGGAGCGTGCGCGGATGGAGCATGTTTAAGGTGTTGCCGCAGCCAGTATAATCCATGTAGTAGCGACGGTCGCCGGCCACCAGCCGATAATAGGCGGCGTTGTCGATACCGCGAAAACAGAGGGTCGGCCCGAGATGATTGCCCTCGCCAGTGTGATTGTAGACTACGTCCAGGATTACCTCGATCCCTTCACGATGGAGCGTCTTGACCAGGGCTTTAAACTCCGCCACTTGCTGACCCAGTACGCCGCTGCTGGCATAGCAGGAGTCTGGGGCAAAGAAACCAATCGAATTGTATCCCCAATAATTAGTCAACTTGTGATCCACCAGATGCTTGTCGGCGACAAACTGGTGGACCGGCATTAATTCCACGGCGGTGATGCCTAATTGATGGAGGTAGCCAATCACCGCTGGACACGTGAGGCCGGCGTAGGTCCCGCGCAGTTCCGGCGGCACTTCAGGGTGGCGCATGGTAAACCCCTTGACGTGCAG
>CAZUFQ010000185.1:8362-9854 GCA_964618735.1 uncultured Enterobacteriaceae bacterium | reverse complement strand
ACCGGCCACGACAGCTCACTCCATTCCCCGTTCTGTTAAGTTAACGCTTATGGGAAGTTCTCCCCAGTAGATCCAGCCCCCGAAAGCGTCGTTGACTGGAACGCCATCGAGCAGCACGAGCGCGCGGCTAGCGCCGCCAGGGCCGATTCCTCTTAGTGTAACTCCCTGTGCTTCGGGGTCTTGTGCTGGAGCAGTGACTAAACTACTTGAACGTCGAAACGTGTTGAATCCCGGAATCTGCCGTAAGAGGTCATCGACTGCGAGCGCCCCTGAGTCGGCAATATCCTCCTGCGTCAGGGATTGTGATATTGGTTGGCGCTTGAGGTAGAAGGATATCGCTGCGAGTCGCAGTCACCACGATAGGCGGCAGCTGAGCGCCAGAGGAGACCGACGGCGTTGGCGCCGTGTCTTGGGGCGTATTCGAGTCTGTCGCTCCGGCGCGAGGTATTTTACAAGTGAGAGTAAGCGAGAAAAGTACGGACCAAATGAAAATATATTGTTGAAAGCTTTTCATAAAGCTGCCGAAGAAACGAACGTCAAAAGGACGCTTGTTCCTATCAAGCTCATGAACTTTTCGTCAAGTCCTACAAGGTAAGCGTTGCATTTACGTTTGACAGGGCGCGGCAAAGGGTGTTAGAAGCGGGCATCTACTGGCTTATTGTCAGACTGCTGAGGTGACTAGACAATGAAAACTCCCATTTGTGAAATGCTGGGTATTGATTTTCCCTTGGTGGCGTTTAGCCACTGTCGCGACGTGATTGCTTCTGTGAGTCGCGCCGGCGGCTTTGGCGTCCTTGGCGTCACGGGGTTCTCGCCGGATCAGCTTGAGCTGGAATTGAAGTGGCTCGACGACCACATCGACGGCAAACCCTACGGCGTCGATGTGCTCATTCCAGAGAATGTTCCAATTAAGGAAGAGACGGGCGTCACTATCGGCGCCCTCGCGAAGCGCATCCCACAAACGCATAAGGACTTCGTGCGCGGTCTGCTGGCAAAGTATGACGTCGAAGCGCCTCGGCAGCTTGAAGACGGGCCGCTGGGACGACCGGATGCGCAGTCCTCTCTACAGCGGGACGCAGCATTAAAATTGTTGGAAGTGGCATTTCACCATCCAATCAAGTTAATTGCCAATGCGCTCGGCGTGCCGCCACAAGCCATGCTTGATATGGGGCACGCTCATGGCGTGCCTGTTGCTGCGCTTGTCGGGGCTAAGGAGCATGCAGTTCGCCAGGTGCAGGCAGGAATACATATCACCCGCTCCCGCGGGGAGGAAACGCGCCAGCCATCAGGCCCGTACCCCACGCGAGCGACATGCCCGCGCCGCCGTGCCCGTAGTTGTGAACGACCAGTTTGTCGTCGAGCTTGTCGGCCTTCAGTACGAACCCGGCGTCGCGGTGCGGCCGCAGGCCGACCGTCGTTCGAATAACGCGGTCCCACGAGGCCTTCACCGGCGCGAGGTTCACCGCCGGGCGCCGCGGCGTGAGGTTCGGCG